>JBBIMZ010000121.1:0-8859 GCA_037444135.1 Solibacteraceae bacterium | reverse complement strand
TCGACGGCGAAGAGAATGTCCGGCAGACCCGGCATGTCCTTGATTCCGGCCAGATTCTGCTCGAGGGCTTTGCGCTCGCGCTCGAGCCGGATGATCTCCTTCTTCGAGCGGCCCTCGTAGCTGCCGTCCTGGGCCATCGCCTCGAGTTCCCGCAGCCGCTGGATCGACTTCTGCACGGTCACATAATTGGTGAGCAGGCCGCCGAGCCAGCGCTGGTTGACGTAGTACATCCCGCAGCGCTTCGCCTCTTCCGCGATCGCTTCCTGCGCCTGACGCTTGGTGCCGACAAAGAGCACCGTCTTGCCCTGGGCCGCCATCTCGCTGACAAAGCGCATGGCGTCCTTGAAAAGCTTCAGCGTCTTTTGCAGATCGATGATGTAAATCCCGTTGCGTTCGCCGAAGATGTATTCCTTCATCTTCGGATTCCAGCGTCTGGTCTGGTGCCCGAAGTGAACGCCCGCTTCGAGCAATTCCTTCATCGTGATTTGCGGCAAACTACCTCCTCAGGGAAACGCCGCGCGCCGGGCCTCTGCGGTCCAAACGGTATTTGCAGGACCCGCTGCCGGCGTGACGCCGGCAGGGGAGACGAGCGGCCGCAGTCGCCGCTGCCCCGAACTGCCGGTAAAACACCATGGATTAGCGCTTGGAGAACTGGAACCGCTTCCGGGCGCCGGGCTGGCCGTACTTTTTCCGCTCGTGGCGGCGCGGATCCCGGGTCAGGAAGCCCAGCTCCTTCAGCTTCCCGCGCAACTCCGAGTTGAATTCGCACAAGGCGCGCGCAATGCCGAGCCGAATGGCGCCAGCCTGCCCGCTGAGCCCCCCGCCGGTGGCGTTGACGATCACGTCGAACTTGTCAGCGACTTCCGCCGCCAGCAAGGGCTGGCGTACGACGGAGCGGGCCGTCGGAGCCGGGAAATAGTCCTCCATCGGGCAGCCGTTGACGATGATCCGGCCTTTCCCCGGCCGCAGAAACACGCGCGCCACCGCGCACTTGCGGCGGCCTGTACCTTGGTATTGGATCAAAGATGTTGCCACTCGAATCCTTCCGCGATTCTCACAGGCTCGAGGCCACGGGCTGCTGAGCCTGGTGGGGGTGCTTGTCTCCCGCGTAGACCTTGAGCTTCCGGAACATGCGCTTGCCGAGCTTGGTCTTGGGCAGCATGCCCGCCACCGCCAGCTCCACCATCCGAACCGGACGGACAGCGCGCAGCTGCCGGGCGCTCGTCTCAGTCAAGCCACCCGGATATCCGCTGTGGCGCCGGTAGATCTTCTGCTCTTCCTTCGAGCCGGTCAAGCGGATCTTGTCAGCGTTGATGATCACCACGTGATCGCCGGTATCCAGGAAGGGCGTATAAATCGGCTTGTGCTTTCCCATCAGCAAGGAGGCGGCCCGGGAAGCGAGCCGGCCGAGGACGACGTCGGTGGCGTCGATCAGGTGCCAGGCGCGCTGGATGCTCCTGGCGGAGGGGAACAGGGTGCTCATCAACAGACCTTCTCCGGTTGAGACTTACCGTGACTACAGGTTAGCGAATCGGCTCCGGCGGTGTCAAACGCCGGAGGCCTGGCTGCGGGCCCGCTCCATGAGACCTTTCCACTTCGCCGCGAACGTCGTCCGTTTCAGCCCGAGCAGTTCGGCGGCTTGCTTCTTGTTGCCGCCGCTTTTGCGCAGGGCCTGTTCGAGCAGGGCGCATTCGATGCGGCCGATCGTTTCCTCGAAACCCCCACCGCCGGCCGCACGGGGTATCCCGGCCGTGGGGGCGGCCGGCTGTGCCCGCGGGCGGGCGGGGAGGGGGAAGTCGCTGGGGTAGAGAAGGCGGCGGTCGGCGCTCAAGGCGATGGCGGTTTCCACGGCGTTCTCGAGCTGGCGGACATTGCCGGGCCAGTCGTAGCGGATGAGGCGCTGGAGCGCCTCGGGCGTGATCTGGCGCGGCGGCAACTCCTCCTGGCGGCAGATCTTTTCCATGAAGTGGTGGACCAGCAGCGGAATGTCCCGGCGGCGCTCTCGGAGCGGCGGGATTGCCAGCGGCACCACGTTGAGCCGGTAGAAGAGGTCCTCGCGGAATTTGCCCTGGCGGACCCGTTCGGCCAGATCGACGTTGGTGGCGGCCAGCACCCGCACGTCCACCTTGATGGTTTCCGAGCTGCCGAGCCGCTGGAACTCGCGTTCCTGGAGCACGCGGAGCAGCTTGGCCTGAAGCTCGAGCGGCATGTCGGAGATTTCATCCAAAAAGATCGTGCTGCGGTGGGCCTGCTCGAAGCGCCCGACGCGGCTGGCGATCGCCCCGGTGAAAGCGCCTTTGACGTGCCCGAACAGTTCGGCCTCGAGCAGGTTCTCCGGCAGGGCGCTGCAATTGACGGCGACCATGGGCAGGTGCGAGCGCGGGCTGGCGCAGTGAATGGCGCGAGCGACAACCTCTTTTCCGGTGCCCGTTTCTCCGGTGATCAGCACGGTACTCCGCCGGGCGCCCACGAGCCGGATCACCTGATGCACCTGCTGCATCGCCCGGCTTTCGCCTACCAAGAAGCTGCGCCAGGGGTCTGCGGAGCGCTGCGGACCGACGAGTGCCGCCTCGCGGTCCCGGCGAAACTCTGCCGCCTCCTGGACAATGGCGGCCACTTGCGCCGGGCTTTCGCCGCCGTCCAGGTAGTGCCAGGCGCCCAGGCGGGTCAGGCGCACGGCCTTGGCGAGCGTGGCGTCGGCGTCACAGATGATCACCGGGATGCCGGCGTCGATTCTTTGGATCTCCTCGAGGAGCTCCTCGGCGCTCCAGCCGGGCAGCGGGAAACAGGCGAGCACCGCGTCGAAGCGGCGCCGCTCGAGCAGCTCGAGCGCTTCGTGGCCGTTCGCCGCCGCTTCCACGTCCATGGCCGCCAACGCGGCGGCCAGGGGCGCCCTTTCCGGTCCACCGCCGCAGCAGTCGATCCAGAGCAACCGGGCCGGGAAGGCACACGGCTTTCCCGCACCGGCCGGGCCGGCGACACCTCGCGTGAACACCCCCTTCCATCGGCCGGCAATCCGGACTCTTTAGAGAAATTTCACCTTAGAGCGGGCTCCGGTCGAGGTCTTATGCCGGTGGTGGAAACGGCATCGCGCCGACGTAGGCGTCCTCAAAGGCCGGCTCGTCGGCCAAGGGCACATGCTCGATGCGGCGCCGCAACTCACCGAACTCGCGCTCTTCCGGCAGCGTGCCGAGCAGAACCACCTTGGCGCCGAGCAGCGCCGTGTTGCCGGCCGGGGAAACCTTCTCCGGCGGAAACTCGAACAGCCCGATGCGGCGCGCGCTCGTGTGGTCCACGTAGTTGCCGAAGGCTCCGGCCAGGTGGACGCGCTCCGGATCCGCGGCCGTGGCGCCGAGCCGGGCGAGCAGCAGGCGAATGCCGGCCGCCACGGCCGCCTTGGCGAGCTGGAGTTCCCTCACGTCCCGCTGGAGGAGCACGACCGGATCGAGCAGCGGCCAGGACCTGGCGCCGCCGGCGAAGCGCCCGCTCGGGGCGATCCAGCCGAGCTCGAGGCCGGCGGCCACCACGTCGACCAGACCGCTCCCGCAGATGCCACGCGGAGTACCGCCGCCGAGCACGTGAAACTCCAGGAAGCCGTTGCGCAAGTGGGCTTCGGCGATGGCGCCGGTGGCCGCGCGCATCCCCATCGAGATGCGGCCCCCTTCGAAGGCCGGTCCGGCCGCCGTCGAGGCGCACACCAGGCCGCTGCGGCCGCCGAAGACGATCTCGCCGTTGGTGCCCAGGTCGAGCAGGCCGGTCAGTGCCTCCGCTTCATGCAGGCCTGTGGCGAGGATCCCGGCCAAAATGTCGCTGCCGACGAAGCCGCCCAGGCACGGCAGGAACTGAACGAGCGGATCCGAGCCGAGCTGCCAGCCGAGCTCGCGGGCTCGGAACGTTTTTAAGCCGTCGTCGGCCGGGCGGAACGGGTAGTGCGACAGCGGCTCCGGGTCCACGCCGCAAAACAGGTGGTGCATGACCGTGTTGCCCACGAGCACCACCTCGGTGAGACGGACCGCCGCGGCGGCGCTCTCCACCAGTTCGAGAATCATCTGACCGATGGCGCGGCGGATCAGCGTCGCCAGCCGCTCCAGGCCCTCTCGCTCGAGCGCCGTCTGGACGCGGCTCATCACGTCGCTGCCGTAAGAGGTCTGAGGGTTGAGCGCCGAACGGACGCCCAGGACGTGGCCGGTTTCGAGATCCAGCAGTTGCGCCACGAGCGTCGTCGTCCCGACGTCGACGGCCACGCCGAAGCCGGCGCGGGGCGTGAAGGCGACGCGCCGGTCGTCGGCCAGAATCGCGGTTTCCCACTGGCCGATTTCGAGCGTGATGTCGGCGTCGGCCGAGCAGCGGCACGAGAGCCGCCAGCCCGCGGCGAGCTCGTCGGGCCGAAGGATCCGCAGCTCGTCGGCCGTCAGAGGCAGGCGGCCTTCGAGCAGCTTGACGCGGCACTTGCGGCAGCGGCCGTGGCCTCCGCAGGGAAACTCGACGCCGTAGGCGAACAGCAGATCGCGCAGGGGCGTGCCCCGCGCCACCTCGAACACCTGTCCTAGCGGCTGAAGGCGAACCGTAACCAGGCCGGGCTCTGCCATGACGGGCGCAACCGGAAGCTCAACCGGCCTTCTCGATGCCGACGACGCCCTCGTCGTAGCGGGCGACGATGCGGTGGCCGGGCGGAACGATCAGAAAGTCGTCGCCGCTCCAGTCGCCGTTGACCAGCCGCTGGATCAGGCTCATATCTCCGGGTATTTTCTCGAACTCCATGCTGCGCGCGGCGGCCTCTTCGCGCGTGAGGCGTTCGAAGCGGTCGTCCGGCTCGACGCCCATCTCGATGAACGTCAGCTTGCGGTAGTTCTTCGTGTAGCCCCCGAGCTGCTCCCACAGATACTGAGCGTTCTCCTCGCCGTAGCGCGCGACGAGCTCCTCGTAGCTGAGGCCGATGCCGGTTTTCTCGCGCGAGTAGCCGAGCTGGTCCAGATTCTTGCCCCGCTCGATCCAGCCCGTCGTCTTGAAGTAGACGCCGGGATTGTCCTGGAAGTACTCCTGATAGCGGCGGCGGCTGCCGAGAAAGAGCGTAATGCAGTCGTGGCCGCGGGCCAGCACCAGCGGCCGCGAGCGCGCCGTGAGTCCGGCGACGCCGTTGCCGCACAGCGCATAGCCGAGCAGGATGGCTTCGTAGACGGCCGGATCGACGCGGTCGACGGCGGCCTGGAGACGCTCGCACATGCCGGCGCCGCCGATATCATGCAAGCCTTTGGTGAGGAACTCGATGTCGATTTGATGCGGCGAGCGGGCCACGGCGGCGCACATCTCCCGGTAGAGGATTTCGCAACTGATCAGCTTCAAGCGCATGCCAGCTCGAGCGCGCGGCGGGCGGCGCGGATGAACTCCGGCGTCGTGCCGCAACAGCCGCCGATGTAACCGGCCCCGGCTTGGATCAACTCGGGGATGTAGCGGGCGAACTCCTCCGGCGTCGTGCGGTAGACGATCTTGCCGCCGGCGAGCTCGGGCAGGCCGGCGTTCGGCTTGATCCAGACCGGCAGGCGCGTGGCGGCCCGCATACGGCGGCAGACCGGGACATACCCGGCGACGCCGGCGCCGCAGTTCGCCCCGACGACGTCGGCCCCGGCGGCGGCCAGGACCTCGGCGGCCTGCTCGGGCGTGGCGCCCATCATGGTCCGGTCCTTGTTCTTGCCCGAATCAAACACCATACACGCGACGACGGTGAGCCCGGTGGCCTTGGCGGCCGAGACGGCGATGGCGGCCTCGGCCAGGTCCGACATCGTCTCGATCACGATGCCGTCGGCGCCGGCGGCGGCGAGGGCTTCGGCCTGTTCGGCGAACGCAGCCCGGAGCTGCTCTTCGGTGACCGCGCCGGTGAGCAGCAGCTTGCCGCTCGGACCCATCGAGGCGAAAACCCGGGCCCGGCCTTGGGCGGCGCGGCGCGAGATGGCGACGCCGGCGCGGTTGAGGGCGGCAATGTCGGCGGCGGGATCGCGCTCGGCGATCACCAGGCGGTTGGCGCGGAAGGTGTTGGTGAGGATGATCTGGCTGCCGGCTTCCACATAAGCCCGCGCCACTTGCTCGACGCGCTCCGGGTGGGACAGGTTCCAGAAATCGGGCAGCTCGCCGGGGGCGAGCCCGCGCTCCTGCAACTCGGTCCCCCAGCCGCCGTCGGTCAGCACGACCCGGCCGGAATTCACAGGAGGTGCCTCCTCAGGCGGCCAGCAGCTGGCGGGCTTTCTTGACCGCGGCGCTCGCGTTGTCGGCGTAGCCGTCGGCGCCGATTTCGCTCGCGTATTCGGGCGTGACGGGGGCGCCGCCAACCATCACCTTCACTTTGTCGCGCACGCCGGCTTCGCGCAGCGCCTGGATGGTGGTCTTCATCGCAGGCATCGTCACCGTCAGCAGGGCCGACATACAGACCAGATGCGGATTCTTCTCGCGCACCGCGGCGACGAACTTGTCGGGGGCGACGTCGGCGCCGAGATCGATGACTTCAAAGCCGGCTCCCTCGAGCATCGAGGCGACCAAGTTCTTGCCGATGTCGTGGAGATCACCCTTGACGGTCCCGATCACCGCCCGGCCCACCGGTTCGGCGCCCCGCGCGGCCAGCAGCGGGCGCAGCAGCGCGAGCGAGGATTTCATGGCGCGGGCGGCCAGCAGCAACTCCGGCACGAAGTACTCCTCGCACTCGAATTTGGCGCCGGCTTCGTTCATGGCCGGAATCATGGCTTCGTTGATGAGCACCTGCGGGTCGATTTGCTCGGCCAGGGCCTGTTCGGTGACGGCGACGGCGGTCTTTTGATCTCCGGTAAGAATCGCGTCGTAGAGTTTCTTGAGGTCGGCCATATGCTCTCCTGTGAATTCAGGACATCGGAATCATGATTTTATCAGAAGCCGCCGGCGGCCTAAGATAAGAAATTTATGGAGGTCTTGCCCGGGTGAGAAGTGCGCTGCGGCGCCTGGCGTGGCTTCTGCCGGCCCCGCTTCTGCTGTGGGCCGGCGGCCCGCTGGCCAACATCCGCCAACTCACGCACGGCGGTCAGAACGCCGAAGCCTACTGGTCGCCCGACGGCAAGCGCCTGATCTTCCAGTCCACCCGCGAGCCGTACGCCTGCGACCAAATCTTCATCATGAACGCCGACGGCTCCGGCGTCCGGCTGGTCTCCAGCGGCAAGGGGCGCACCACGTGCGGCTATTTTCTCGCCGACGGCAGGCACATCGTCTACGCCTCGACGCACGAAGCCGGCGCTGAGTGCCCGCCGCCGCCCGACCGCAGCCAGGGCTATGTCTGGGCGGTCTATCCCTCCTACGACATTTTTCTCGCCACGGACCAGGGCCGGATCGTCCGGCGGCTGACGGACGCCCCCGGCTACGACGCCGAAGCCACGGTGAACTGGAAAACCGGCAAGATCGTGTATACGTCGGTTGCCTACGGCGACCTGGAAATGTTGACAATGAACGCCGACGGCTCGGGCAAGCGCCGCCTGACGGACGCGCCCGGCTATGACGGCGGCGCCTTTTTTTCGCGCGACGGCTCCCGGCTGGTCTGGCGCGCACATCATCCGGGCGGCGAAGCGCTCGAGCGCTACCGGGCGTTGCTTGGCAAGCACCTGACCTCGCCGATGAAGATGGAGATCTACGTGGCCGGCGCCGATGGCAGCAAGCCGCGCCGGATCACCGACTTCGGCTGCGCCAGCTTCGCTCCCGTCTTTACTCCGGACGGCCGGCGCATTCTGTTCGCCTCCAACCGGCACAACTGCGACGGGCGCTCCTTCGAGCTCTACCTGATCAATGTGGACGGGACCGGCCTCACCCAGGTGACCGACTTCGGCGGCTTCACTTCGTTTCCCGAGTTCTCCCCGGACGGCAAGCGCCTCGTCTTCACCTCCGACCGCGGCGCCCGGAGCCGCTACGAGTTCAACATCTTCGTGGCCGACTGGATCGAGTGAGGCGAAGGTGAACTACACTGAAGAATTGTCCGCCGCCCGAGGCGGCGAATTCGGAGGTGAGCTTGATTGTGCCAAATCGGTGCATTCCTCCCCGAGCGGTGATAGGCGTGGTTCTGGCAACCCTGGTCCTCGCCGCCGGCCCGGCCGTGCGGGCGCGGTCCGGACCGGCGGCCTTTGAGCCCAACTGGGAGTCGATTCGCAAGCACCAGACGCCGGAATGGTATCACGACGCCAAGTTCGGCATTTTCATCCACTGGGGGCTCTACTCGGTCCCAGCGTGGGCGCCGCCGGTGGGCGAACTCGGCAAAGTGGATTGGAACGTCTGGTTCAAGAACAACCCCTACGCCGAGTGGTATCTGAACAGCCTCCGAATCGAGGGGTCGCCGACCCGGGAGCACCACCGGAAGACGTACGGCAACGACTTCGATTATCTGGATTTCATCCCCATGTTCAACCGCGCCGTCGCGAGCTGGAATCCGGACGCCATGGCCGAACTGTTTTCGAGCGTGGGCGCGCGGTACGTGGTGCTCACCTCGAAACATCACGACGGCTTCACGCTCTGGCCGAGCCGGGTCCGGAATCCCCACCGCCGGCCCGACCAGCAGCACGCCGCGCGGGACATCGTCGGCGAGCTGAGCCGGGCGGTCAAGGCCAAGGGCATGCGGATGGGGCTGTACTACTCCGGCGGGCTCGACTGGAGCTTCAACTCGCGGCCGATCGTCAAGGTCGAAGACGTCGCCGGCACGATCCTCCACACGCCGGAGTACGCCCGCTACGCCGACAGCCACTGGCGCGAGCTGATCGATCGATACCAGCCGAGCATCCTGTGGAATGACATCGGCTATCCGCAGCAGGGCGATCTGGAGCACATCCTCGCCGACTACTACAACCGCTTTCCCGACGGCGC
>JBBIMZ010000120.1:0-8970 GCA_037444135.1 Solibacteraceae bacterium | reverse complement strand
AAACCGGCAATCAGCTGCCGGCGCTCCCTGCGGCGCCGGCCATGATCTCCGCCTTGCGCCAAAACGGACAAGTGATCGCCTCCGCTGGCGCGCGAATCGCCCGGCTCATGGCGAGCTTGAAAAGCTTTTCCCGGCTGGACCGGGCCGAGCATGAGCATATCGATCTGGTCCAGTCTCTCGAGGACACGCTCTGCCTGCTCGAGCCGAAGCTTCGCGCCCGGGTCACCGCCAGCCGGAACTACGGCCCCTTGCCGCCCATGTTCGGCCACCGGGCGCAACTCAACCAGGTCTTCCTGAACCTGCTGCGCAACGCCAGTGAGCCCGCCAAAAGCTCCGCCGCTTGATGCGCGCCCGGGTTCACGCCCCGGCGACAGCGGCCCCGGGGCGCGGGAAGGCGACGCGCCCGAAGCGATTCTGGAGCGGACGGCTTTCGCGGCCAAGCTCCTCGCCCCCGGAGCAGATTTTGCGGAGCAGCGCGGCGTCCCGCAGCGAGTGGTGGAAGGCCAGGCAGGCCGCGCCCACCAGACCGCTGTCGAAACCGAGCGCCGAGAAACGCACCTCCAGAGAGGCGTGAATCTCCGGCAGCACGTGGCGGGCCAGTTCGGCCTGAATGCGCGGCAGGAACAGATCCTGCGCGTGGATCAGGTCGCCGCCTAACACAATCAGATCCGGGTTGAGGAGATTGACCACATTGGCCAGCGCCAAGCCGAGATACCGTGCGGCGCGGTCCACGACCGCCACGGCGGCCGGATCTCCCATGCGCGCCTGATGGAAGACCTCCATCACCTGTTCGCCGAGCAACAGCTTCGGTTGCGGACGGCCCGCCCATTCACGATACTGCCGCACCATGTTCGGACTGGAGGCAATCGCCTCCAGGCAGCCCCTCTTGCCGCACTTGCAGTGGTCCGGAGCGTCCGGGTCAACGGTGACGTGGCCGAGTTCGCCGGCGTTGCCGTCGCGGCCGAGCATCGGATGCCCGTTGCTCAGTCCGGCAAAACCGACGCCGTTGGCCACCGTGATGAAGAAACAGTTGCCGCTGTGGCGTGCGGCGCCCAGCCAGTGCTCGGCCATCAGCTTGACAAAACACTCGCTGCCGAGGAAGAAAGGCAGGTCGACGACGCAGGCGATCTCCTCAGCCAGCGGAAAGTCCCGCCAGCCCAGATTCACCGCCGTGACGCGACCTTCGGCGTCGATCACGCCCGAGTAGCTGACGCCCATCGCGATCACCCGCTTGCGCTCCCCCGGAGCGAGATTGCTCAACACCTTCTCCACGCCTCGCGCAAAGGTGCTCATCTCGAATTTCGAGCCGAAAAGAACCGGCTCCTCCCAACGGTAGCGGACATCGCCGAGAAAATTCGTCAGCCCGAAGCGCACCCGGGTCCCTTCCAAGTCCACGGCCACAAAGTAGCCTGCCTCCGAGTTCAGTCTCAGCTCCTCGCGGCGGCGTCCCGCGCCGGAGCGGACCCGGCCGGCCCGTTCGACGACGCGGCAGCGCAGCAGGCAGCGGAGCGCCTGGCTCACACTGGCGGCGTTCAGTCCGGTGGCCCGGGCGATCTCGCCGCGCGTAGTGTGGCGGCGCTCAAAGAGAACACGCAAGATCTTGCGCAGCCAGCGGTCGGAAATTCTCGTCACCGCTCCCCCTTCCCTCGATGATGCCAGCAGCCCATTGAAAACGGGAGTCTTATGTTAATGTAACTGGTAAATTTTGGGGCCGCCACCGGGTGACGGGGACAGTTCAGCGCTCCAGCAGCGGCGCAATCGTCTCGAAGACGGTCCGCGCCACGCACCGGTTGCCTTCGGCGGTCGGGTGGATGCCGTCGCTCTGCATCAGTTCCGGATGGCGCGCGACGCGCTCGAGCAGGAATGGGATCAGCGGAAGCTTGCGCCGGACTGCCAGGTTGTGGTAGATGGCTTCAAAGCGCGCGATGTAGTCCGGGCCGTAGTTGGGCGGCAGAGTCATTCCAGCCAGCACAATGGTGGCGCCGGTCGGTGCGAGAATGTCGACGATCCGCTCCAGATTGGCTTGAGTTTGCTCCAAGGGAAGCCCCCGCAAGCCGTCGTTGCCGCCGAGCTCCAGGATCACCAGCGCCGGTTTCATGGCCGCGATGGAGGCGGCGCGCGCCAGCCCGCTGCTGGTGGTGTCGCCGCTGACGCCGGCGTTCACCACGCGATAGCGATAGCCGGCTTCGTCCAGCAGCTTCTGCAAGTAGTCCGGGTAGCTCTCGCCGGGGTCGACGCCGAAACCCGCGCTCAGGCTGTTGCCAAAAGCGACGATGAGCGGGCGCCGATCGGACGCTTCCGGCGGTGCGGGCGCCGGCTCCCGGTCCTGGTGGTCGCCGCAGGCCAGCAAGCAGGCTGCGAGCAGCAGGCTGAAGGCGGCTCTCACGTCTTCCACCATGCCACAGGCATGATTGGGTTCGGGGCCATGGTAGACTGCCGCAGAGGAGGCGGGACGCCCGTGTTCATGCTCTCACGGGAGCACCAGCGCCTTCCCGCACACGCCCCGAAAGCCGCCTCCGCTGTCACAATGAAGAAAGAAGCGGCTCGCATGGACATGCGGTCTCCGATCCTTCAGGTGGCCGGCCTGAAGAAATGCATCCACGCCGGGACGCATCGCGTCGAGATCCTGCGCGGCGTCAGCTTCGAGGTGCCCCGAGGGCAGTTTCTGGCGATCCTGGGGCCGTCGGGCAGCGGGAAAAGCACGCTGCTCGGACTGCTGGCGGGACTGGACACGCCCTCGGAAGGAAGCATCGTCCTCGACGGGATCGAAATCACGGCGCTCGCCGAGGACCAGATGGCGCTGTTGCGCGGCCGCAAAGTCGGCTTTGTGTTTCAGTCCTATCAGCTGATTCCCACGCTGACGGCCGAGGAGAACGTGCTGCTGCCGCTCGAGCTGCGCGGCGACGGCGCCGGCGGGCGCCGGCGCGCGCGGGAATTACTCGAAAGGGTCGGCCTGGGCGCGCGGCGCGATCACTATCCGATCCAGCTCTCCGGAGGCGAGCAGCAGCGCGTGGCGCTTGCGCGGGCCTTCGTCAGCCGCCCGCAACTCCTGATGGCCGACGAGCCGACAGGCAACCTGGACAGCGCCAGCGGGCGACTGGTGCTGGAGCTGCTGCTCGAGTTGAACCGGAGCGAGGCCACCACGCTGCTGCTGGTGACCCACAACCGCGAACTGGCCGCCTGCGCCGACCGCCGGATCACGCTGCGCGACGGTCAGATCGCCGCCGATGAGAGCCGATGCCGCATCGAGGATTCTCCTGGTCCATCGCGTTGAGAATCGCCTGGCGCGATGTGAGATCCTCGCCCGCCCGCTTCGCCCTGGTGGTGCTGGCGGTCGCGGCGGGTGTCGGCGCTCTCACCGGCGTACGCTCCTTTAGCGAGTCCTTTCGCGCGATGTTGCGGCGCGAAGCTCGAACGCTGATGGCCGCGGACCTGATGGTGAGGACTTTCGAGGCGCCCAAGCCGGAGCAGCTCGCCCTGCTCGAACAACTTGAGCGGAGCGGCGTCGCCGTGACGCCGGTCACGGAGACTGTCTCGATGATGTCCTCTGAGAAGGTCCCGGCGCCCCTGTTGGTGTCGGTAAAAGCCGTCGATCCGGCGGCCTACCCATTTTACGGGGAAGTCAGGCTGGAGCCGCCGGGAGCGCTGCCGGCGGTCCTCACGCCGGAGACGATCGGCGTTTCCGAAGACTTGCTGCTGCGCCTCCAGGCCGGCGTGGGCGACTCGGTGCGGCTGGGCAAGGCCCAATTCCGCATCGCCGGCGTGGTGCGGCTGGAGCCGGACAGGATGACCGGCAGCCTCAACATCGGCCCCCGGGTGATGATCACCCGGGAGGGTCTGAACCGCACGGGATTGATCCAGCAGGGCAGCCGGGCCTCCCGACGCTATCTGTTTCGCCTTCCCCCGGGCGGTCCCGGCGTCGAAGAAGTTCGCCGCCGGCTCGAGGAGGTCTTTTCGGGGACGCTGATCACCGATTATCGGGAAGCGGATCCGCGGCTGCGGCGCGGCCTCAGCCGGGCGGCGACGTTCCTCAGCCTTGTGAGCCTGCTGGCGTTGCTGATCGGCGCGGTGGGCGTGGCGATGGCGGTCCACGCGCAGATCGAGCAGAGCATGGACACGGTCGCCGTCATGAAGTGTCTCGGCGGCCGGTCCGGGCAGATCGTCCGCATCTATCTGGTCCAAACGCTGCTGGTCGGCGGGGCGGGCGCCATCCTCGGAGTGCTCGTCGGCGGCGGCCTCCAGGCGTCGTTCCCGCATTGGATCGAGCGGTACTTTGCGCTGCGGCCGGAACGGGGACTGGATCCGGCCGCAGCGGCGCAGGGGCTGGCGGTGGGCGTGCTCACGGTCCTCCTGGTCACCTTGGCGCCGCTGCTCGCCGTCGGCAAGGTGCGCCCTGCGGTGATCTTCCAGCGCCAGATGGCCGACGAGAGCGCCGCGCTGCGGCGGAAGTTCTTGCGGACGCCGGAGGCGCTTCTGGCGGGAAGCGCCTCCGTGGCGGGCATCGGAACAGTTGCGGCCTGGCTGACCGACGGGAGCCGGCCGGAGAGGTTCGTGACGACCGTCACGTTTCTGGCGGCGCTCGCTACGAGTGTTCTGGTGCTGGGCGGCATTTCCTGGGGATTCCTGCGAGCGTTGCGTTGGGCGGCCCGAGCAGCGCCGGCCAGCCTGCCGCCGGTTGTGCGGCACGGCATGGCGAACCTGTTCCGGCCGGGCAATCACGCCCCGGCGGCCCTCGTCACGCTGGGGCTGGGCGCCATGCTGATCCTGACCGTGTATCTGCTCCAGCGCGGACTCAGCGCTGAACTCGAGCGGACCGCCCCGCGGCAGATGCCCAACGTCTTCCTGATCAACATCACCGGGGAGCAGCGCGAGGGTCTCCTCCGGCTGCTGCGCGCGCAGCCGGGCGTGGAAGGAGAACCGCAAGTCACCGCGTCGGCGCGGGCGCGCATCCTGGCGGTGGACGGGGCGCCCGTGGAGCGCTTAAAGCTCGAAGGCCCATCGAGCCGGTTCCGGCGCGAGCGGACCGTCACCGTGCTTGAGACGAAGCCCCGGGAGGTGCGCGTGCTCGCCGGGAGCTGGTGGACCCGGGGCAGCCGGGAGCCTCTCCTGTGCGCTTCCGACGAAGGGGCCCGGGCGCTCCGGCTCCGGCCGGGCTCGCGCGTGGAATGGATGGCCGGCGGGCTCCGCTGGAGCGCTCGCGTCGCCTGCGTGCACCGCCAACAGGAGGAGCGCTTCGGTCCGGACCTGGATCTCGTTTTCAACGAAGCCGCCGCTGCACGGATGCCGGTCACGTATTTCGGCGCGGTGCGCGTCAAGCCGGATTCCGTGGCGGCCCTCCAGCGGGCGGCTTACCAGAGCTTTCCCACAGTAACGGTGATCAACGTAGCGGAGGTGCTGGCGATCGTTCAGGAGGTGGTGGATCAAGTCGCCCGGATTGTACGATTCGTGGCCGGCTTTGCGATGCTGGCCGGGGCGATCGTACTGGCCTCGAGCGTCGCCGGAGGGCGCTTGCGCCGCACGTGCGAAGCCGCCATCCTGAAGACGCTGGGGGCGACGCGAGGCCGTGTGATGGCTATCTTCTCGGTCGAATTTCTCCTTCTCGGCGGCATCGCCGGACTTGTGGGCAGCCTGTTGGCGAACGGCTTTGCCGCCCTGTTGCTCACCCGCTGGCTCGAGGCGCCCTACCGTTTCTCCTGGCAGCCGGCGGCGGCCACTTGCGCGCTGACCGCCCTGCTGGCTACCGGGACCGGCTGGCTGGCCAGCTACCGCATCCTCGGCCGCCGGCCGCTCGAAGTGTTGCGCAGCCAGTGAGCCGCATCCGCCGCCGTTCCTGACGGGATTGCGCGGGGCGCCGAGGGGACTCTACAGTAGTGCTGCCCCGCCTCTACAATGGCAAGGACCGGACGTTCTGGTTCTTCTCCTACGAGGGCTTCCGCCTGATCAGCCCCGCGACGCGCGGGTTCTTTGTGCCCACCGAGGCGATGCGGAACGGCGACTTCAGCGGCTTGATGGACGCGCAGGGTCGCCGCTACACGCTTTACGATCCCTGGACCACCGATCCCCAGACGTGGGCCCGACAGCCGTTCCCCGGAAATCGCATCCCCGCTTCGAGGCAGAGTCCGCTGGCCAAGTACCTGCTGAGCGTTACGCCGCTGCCGACGCATCCGGACACGAATCCGCTGGTCGAAGCCAACTGGTGGGGTCCGGTGCCGGATTTCCGGCGCCAGTGGACGGTCACCACGCGGGTGGATCACAGCTTCTCGGAAAAGGACCGCCTCTAGGCGCCCTACACGCAGGGCGCCGACTACCGCTTCCGCTATCCCTTCAGCACCGTCCCCACCTCCGATCGGGTCGCCAGGACCTGCAGATATACTGCGCCGAACAAAAGCCTCGCCGCTTCCTGGGCGCGGACATTTTCCCCCTCCCTTTTCAACGAGCTACTGGTGACCGGTTCCCGCGAGTTTTGGACGGACACGACCGGTGAGTTCGGCGTCAAGTACGCCGACCGCCTCGGCTTGCCGAACCCCTTCAACGTAGCCGGGTGGCCCGGACTTTATGACACCGGCCTGAGCGGATACTACTTCGAGACGGGAAACCCGCAAGCTACGGCGTTCACGTACCTCATCGCGGACGACAACGCGACCAAAATCCTGGGCAAACACGAATTGCAATTCGGCTTTCACTTCCGGTATGACCCGCTGAATTACCTGCCCGACCAGCAGCATCCGCAAGGGAATCACAACTGGGCCACCGGGGCCACGGCACGTGTACCTCTGGACAATTTCAGAGTCACGCCTCGCCTCACGCTCAACCTCGGTCTCCGCTGGGAGTACTGGCCGCCGTTCGGCGAAAAGAACAACGTCATGACCACCTTCGACCCGAACCGGCGCGCGGTGGTGCCGGGCCAGGACTTCCAGACGATGTACCGGCTAGGCGCCACCTTACCTTCGATCGTGGAGCGGCTAGAGTTCCTCGGGGTCCGTTTCATCAGCTACAGCGAGGCCGGCCTGCCGCGCAATTTGCGGGAAGGCTACTGGCGGGACTTCGGCCCGCGCCTCGGCTTTGCCTACCGCCTCGGAGCCGACCCGCGCCCCTTCGTTCCCCGCGGCGGCTATCGGACCTCGTATTTCCCCATTCCGATGTACACGTGGGGCCAACCTATGCGGATGAATGCTCCGCTGACGGCGCGGTTCATCACTTCCCTCACCGACCCGGCCCAGGCGCCGGACGGCATCGGCGCCTGGGGTCTGCAATCGGTGCCGGCCGTGGGGCACGATCGAGGAATACAGGAAAACCGGCTGGTCGAACTATAACGGCATCCAGCTGGAGCTGGAGCGCCACTACAGCAAAGGCTACGGTTTTCAGGTTTTCAACAACGTAGGAAATGCCCTGGCCGCCGGGGGGCAGGGCTACAGCGGCACCTCGGTCATCCCCGAATTGAACCAGTTCCTGCCCGGCCGGGTGCCCGCCGATCTCGACGAAAGAAATCGCTTCCTGAACTACCAGCGGGACACCGGCATCCCCAAACACCGCGTACGATGGAACTGGATCGTCGATCTGCCTTTCGGCCGCGGCAAGTTTTTGGGCGGCGGCGTCGGCCCGTGGGCGAACCGGCTCATCGGTGGCTGGCAGATCGCCGGAATGGGCTCGCTGCGGAGCAATTACTTTGCTTTGTTGACCAGTATTTATCCCACGGCTGAAAGGATCGAAATTTACGGATACAGGTACCCGATCGAGGATTGCCGGGGCGGTCCCTGCCGGCCCGGCTACCTGTGGTGGAACGGTTATATTCCGGCGAACCAGATTAACAGCTACGACGCACAAGGCCGGCCCAACGGCGTCATGGGCGTGCCCCCGGAGTATAAGCCCGCCGGACAGCCGCTGATTCCGTGGCCGAAGGATCCGAATCCGGCGGACCCGATGTACCCCTATTACGGCAGCAACACGGTTTGGGTCACGTTGAAGGACGGCGCGGTGCAACGCACCACTTACAACGACGGTTTGCATCCCTGGAGGCTTCAATACCTGCCCGGCGTCCGGCAGTGGGGCTTGGATGCGTCCCTGTTTAAGACGATCCCGATCACCGAAAGAGTGAACTTGCGCCTGAACGCCGATTTCTTTAACGTGCTCAACATGCCGGGGAATCCGAACTCGATCGGCGGAGACGGATTCTCGGCACCCGCACGTCGGGGCAGGCGGCTCGCGAGCTTCAACTCACGCTGCGGTTGGCCTGGTAGGCTACGCCCGAAGGGCAGCCGGCCAACACGGGGCGGGGCGATTAGCGTCGATTCGCCGTCCGGCTGGCGAGACCTTGAGGAAGTTCGACGCACAGGGAGGAAACGTGAAAACAGATCTGTGGATGCGCGTGCTGTCAGTGGCGCTCCTGTCGGGCGCCCTAGCGACTCGGGCGGGCGCACAAGCTCCACTGCCGGATTACGACGTAGTCGTGGAGGTCGAAAATACCGGGACCGAGAAGAAGTCAGCCTGGCCCGTCGTGGTGACGGTTTACAAGATCTTCGGCAGGAATCTCCCGGCCGGCTCGCTCAACCCCGAGGGATACCACATCTACGACGCGCAAGGGCGGGAACTGGAACACGCGGTGGAACGGATTCCGCCCTATGGCCAAGAGGGCAACGACGAGTTGGTGTGGCTGATCCCCGAAATCGCTCCCAAGCAGAGGCTTACATTTCGCATTACGAACACTGCCGCAAAGTCCGCCAGGAGAGGCGCGATCGACCTGGTGAATAACCCCCACAACTTGATCCCCAACGGCGGCTTCGAGAAACCCGGAGCGGGGAACGCCGCGGCGGGCTGGGAGGGCGGCGACCGGGATCCGAACGTCCGCCGCTCGGGCGGCTGCTCGTTACGGCTGCGAGGAACCAAACACCAGGAGGCGCGGCTTTCCGCCAGGATTCCGCTGCGCCGGGGCGCGCCGTACTATTTCGGCGCCTGGGGAAAGACGCACGAAGT
>JBBIMZ010000119.1:0-8979 GCA_037444135.1 Solibacteraceae bacterium | reverse complement strand
AACGGCACGGCCGGACCGGTGATGCACCGGATCCTCGAGCGCCTCAACGTCGACGCCGTCGAGCTCTTCTTCGAGATGGACGGCCGTTTTCCGAATCATCATCCCGATCCCACGGTGGAAAAGTATCTCGGCCACCTGATCACGGCCGTCAAGGACCACGGGGCCGAGCTCGGCATCGCTTTTGATGGGGACGCCGACCGGATCGGCGCCGTCGACGAACAGGGGCGTATTGTCTGGGGCGATTACCTGATGCTGATCTTCGGCCGCGAGATCCTCCGGCGAAAACCCGGAGCCACCTTCATCGCCGAGGTGAAGTGTTCGCAGGTTCTCTACGACGAACTGGAGCGGCTCGGCGGCCGCCCGATCATGTACCGGACCGGCCATTCGCTCATCAAGGCCAAGATGAAAGAAGAGAAAGCCGAGCTGGCAGGCGAGATGAGCGGCCACATGTTTTTCGCCGACCGCTACTACGGCTACGATGACGCCCTTTACGCCGCCTGCCGCTTGATGGAGATCGTGGCCGACTCGGGCCGGCCGCTCTCGGCCCAGCTCGAAGGACTCCCCGTGATGGTGACCACGCCGGAGATCCGCGTCGATTGCCCGGACGAGGTGAAGTTCGACGTCGTGGCGCGCGTGGCCGAGCGCTACCGCGCCACTCACAAGGTCGTCGATGTCGACGGCGTCCGGGTGCTGTTTCCGCAGGGTTGGGGCCTGGTGCGGGCTTCCAACACCCAGCCCGTGCTCGTGCTTCGCTTCGAGGCGGCGACGCCGGAGCTACTCGCGGAATATCGCCGCCAGGTCGAGCAGGTCGTCGAGGAGGCCCGCCAGGCGGTCGCCGCGGCGCAAGCCGGCTGAACCAGGCTGTCGCCGGCGATTGTGCTACCCTAGCATCTGTTAAGGAACCGGGTCGTCCCGCGGGCCGGCCTTTCCGTGCTAACCGCTTCAGGCGTCGCCGGTCATTGATTCAAGGAGGTTGGTCGCTGCCATGCGACTGCATCGAATTGCAACTGTTGGGCTGATTTTGACCGTTACTGTCCTGCTGCTCCCGGCCCCCGTACTGCGCGCCGAGGACGATTGGGAATATGACGTTCCGTACGTGCCGACGCCGCAGGAAGTCGTCGAAGGCATGCTCGAGCTGGCTCAGGTGAAAAAGACCGACGTCGTTTACGATCTCGGCTGCGGAGACGGACGGATCGTGATTACGGCGGCCAAAAAGTACGGCGCCCGCGGCGTCGGCGTGGACATCAACCCGGAGCGCATCAAGGAGGCTGAGGAGAACGCCCGGAAAGCCGGCGTCACCGACCGCGTGCGCTTCATCCAGGGCGACTTATTCAAAGCCGACATCCACGATGCGACCGTGGTGACGCTCTACCTGTTGTCGAGCGTTAATCTCAAGCTTCGCCCCAAACTGCTCAGCGAGCTGCGGCCGGGCACGCGCGTCGTTTCCAACACCTTCGACATGGGCGACTGGAAGCCGGACAAGCAGACCGAGGTAAACGGCCGGACCCTGTATTACTGGGTAATCCCGAAAAAGACCGCTTCGCAGTGATCTCCCCGCGGAGCGGGGTTCAATTGCGCGGGCCGAGACCTTGTGTCCGGCCCGCCAGCGGGCGGACCACTCCGTTGCCGCACACTCCGACTCCCGTCGTCAGCAGGGCGTTCAAGAAGTTAAACAAGAGGGCGTAAAGCATCTGTTCGGTCACCGGCTGTTTGCCCGGCAACCGGAAGCTGGCGGGTAACTCTTTCCGGATCTGCAAGCGGACTGCGTTTGGAACGATCTTGCCGAGCGGGTCTCGCCGGTTGCCGAGCACGAACGGTGTCTGAAGGACATTGCCGGTCTGTCCGTCCACATAGAACTGGCAGCGCGAGAACCAGCCGAGATTGCCCGGATCGGCCGCATCGAACAGGAGCAATGGCGATTCGCGATTCGGCGCCGCCAGGTCGAGCACGACTGTCCGCGGGTGTTCTTCGAGCCGGGATTCGAAACCGGCCTGGCGCACCACGTTCCTAAGGAACTCGATGTCGGGCTCGAGCAGCAACAGTTTGTGGGAGCCGGCCTGAAGAACCTGCATCGTCTCTTTCATTGTAACGACGCCGACAGCGCGCCGAGCGCCCGCTCATAGGCTTCGAAGGTGGCGCGGTCGAACAACACAAAGATCGCGGTTTCGACCGGAGTCTCGCCCGCCAGCGCCTCGGCCACGGTCCGCAGGGCGATGGGCGCCGCCTCTTCCACCGGGTAGCCGTAGACGCCGGTGCTGATCGAAGGGAAGCTGATGGTGCGGACGCCGCGCTCGGCCGCCAGCTTCATGGCGGTGCGGTAGCAGGAGGCGAGCAGTTCGGCCTCGCCATGGCCGCCGCCGCGATAGACGGGCCCCACGGCGTGAAAGACGTACCGGGCCGGGAGGTTCCCCGCCGTGGTCGCCACGGCGCTTCCGGTGGGACAGCCGCCCGTGGCGCCGCGGATCTGGTCGAGTTCGCGCATGATCGCCGGCCCGCCGGCGCGGTGAATGGCGCCGTCGACGCCGCCTCCTCCGCGCAGCGCCGCATTGGCGGCGTTGACGATGGCGTCGGCCGGCACACGAGTGATGTCGCCCTGAACGAGCTTGAGAAGCTTGCCGCTCGGAAACCGGACCTCCATAGCCCTTATTTTGACGCGGACCCCTGGCGGCCGGCCGCTATAGTGGGAGAGGATGAGCAAGCACGAGCCGGCGCCGGCGGTCGTCCTGTTCGATATCGACGGCACGTTGCTGCGCCGCTCGGGCCCCCATCACCGGGAGGCGCTCGCCGAAGCCGTCCGGCGGGTGACCGGCCTGGTGACCACAACCGACGGGATCCCGGTTCAGGGCATGCTGGACCGGGACATTCTCGCGCGGATGCTTCGCTCTGCCGGGGCTCGCGCGGGCCAGGTCCGCCAGTGGATGCCGGCGATCGTGCGGTCCGCGCAGGCGCTCTATGTGCGGCGCTGCCCTCCGCTCACCGGCAAGCTTTGTCCCGGCGTCCGCCCGTTGCTTCGCCGGCTTGAGCAGGCCGGCATTCCGCTCGGCCTGGTGACCGGCAATCTCAGCCGCATCGGCTGGACCAAGCTCGAGCGGGCGGGCCTCCGCCGCTACTTCCGTTTCGGCGCTTTCGCCGAGCAGGGCTCGACGCGCGCTGCGCTGGCGCGGCAGGCGGTCCGGCAGGCGCGCGAGGCCGGATGGGTCGGCCGCCGCACCGTCGTCTCGCTGATCGGCGACCATCCGAACGACATCCTGGCCGCCCGCAAGAACCGCCTTCGCGCGATCGCCGTGGCCACGGGGCTCTCCAGCCGCGAGGAACTGGCCGCCTGCTCACCTGATCTACTTCTCGACGACTTGCGCCGGTTGCGGCTCGAGATGCTGCTGTAGCCTTCCGGCGCGCCCCCTCTGGTATGCTTCGAAAGATCCTGTCATGTCCTTCCTCGCCGAGCTCAACCAGCGACTGAACGCGCTCGTCTGGGGCGCCCCGATGCTCGTCCTGCTCTTGGGAACGGGCCTCATCCTGACGATCGTCACGCGCGGACTCCAGTTCCGCAAGTTCGGCTTCGCCTTCCGCGAGGTTTTCGGCAAGCTGCTCGTCCGGGGCTCAGGCGAGGGTACGGTGAGCCCGTTTCAGGCGCTGGCGACGGCGCTGGCGTCGACGGTGGGAGTGGGCAACATCGCCGGTGTGTCGACGGCGATCTTTCTCGGCGGGCCGGGCGCCCTGTTCTGGCTGCTGGTCTCGGGCCTGCTCGGCATGGTCACCAAATTCGCCGAGATCGCCGTGGCGCTGCACTATCGTGAGCGCGACGCCGCCGGCGTCATGCGCGGCGGGGCCATGTACGTGCTCGCCAAGGGCCTGCGCATGCCTCGCCTCGGCGCCCTGTTCGCCTTTTTCACCGCCGTCGCCGCCTTCGGCATCGGCAACATGGTGCAGGCCAACTCCGTGGCCGAAGCGGTGCGCACCAGCTTCGGCATCGCGCCGGCGCTCACCGGCGCGGTGCTGGCCGTCTTGACGGCGCTGGTGATCCTGGGCGGCCTGCGGCGCATCGCCGAGGTAACGCAGTTTCTGGTGCCGGTGATGTGTCTGGTGTATCTGGCCGGAGGGCTGGTAGTGCTGCTACGCTTCGCCGGCGAGATCCCGGGCCTCATCCACCTCGTGCTGACTTCCGCTTTCACGGGCCACGCCGCCACCGGCGGCTTCGCCGGCGCCACCGTCAGGAGCGCGCTCAGCTACGGGCTCAAGCGCGGGCTGTTTTCCAACGAAGCCGGGCTCGGCAGCGCGCCGATCGTGCACAGCTCGGCGGTCACCGACCACCCGGTGCGCCAGGCCTCCTACGGAATCATCGAGGTCTTCGTCGATACGATCGTCGTCTGCACGCTCACCGGGTTCGTCGTACTGGCCACCGGCGCCTGGCGTTCCGGCGCTACCGGCGCCGAACTGTCCGCGCGGGCGTTCGCCATCGGGCTGCCCGGCGAGTGGGGCCATTTCGTCGTCAGCTTCGGGCTGATTACCTTCGCCTTTTCCACCGTCATCGGTTGGTCCTATTACGGCGAGACAGCCATTACCTATCTGTTCGGAACTCGTGCCGCGCTCCCCTACCGCCTGCTGTGGACGGTGTTCGTGTTCCTCGGCGCCATCGGCAGCCTCCACCTGCTCTGGGAGATCGCCGATACGCTCAACGGCCTGATGGCGATCCCCAACCTGATCGGGGTGCTCGGCTCTCTCCGGGTGCTGCTGATGCTGATCGGTCAGTTCTTCCGGCAGCCCCTTCACTCCCACTTGCAGAGGGAAGCGACGTAGGCGGCCGAGCCGTCCCGCAGCCAGCCGTCCAGTTGCGCCGGCTCCTTGAGCTGCTGGCCGCGCAGCCGGCTCACCAGGACGAAGCCGGCCTCCAGTTCGGGCAGGGCGGTCATGTCGCCCCACAGCTTCTCGAACTGGCAGACCGGGTAGACGTCTTCCTGGCCTTTGCCCCACCGCTTCTTCACATCTTTGAGCGTGATGTAGGTGGGCATGCGGGCGGCCAGCGAGCGCACCGCCTCAGTGACCTTGGCGGGATCGGCCAGATCGGCCCGGGTCAGCTCGAAGAGCTCGAGCAGGCGGTCGAGAGAGACCCAGCTTGTACTCGAATTGTAATACGACAGCCGGAACTCGATCTCCTCGCGCGGCAGCGCCAGCCCCTCGACGAGCCGGAGGCGGCCGTTGACGCGCGCCAGCCCCCCGCCGCGGTCCTCGACGCGGCGCGGGATGACTTCGGTCGTGAGCGCCGCCCCGCGCGCCATGTGCAGGCCTAGCAGCGCCGGATCGGCATCGGCGCCGAGCGTGTCGATGTTGTGCACGATCAGGTAACGAAGGTTCGGGCGCAGCTCGAGCAGCCGACGCAGCACGCCGTTGCGCAACAGGTTCGGCACTTCATACCAGTGGCCCACCGGATGGAGGCACTGGAGGGGCGTGTTGTCCGTGTAGTCGCTTCCCTCTCCCATCCGGCGGGTCCATTCGATGAGCGCGGCGCGCAGACTGTCGCGGACCTTCTGGGCCTGCTCATCGAGCAACTGCTGGGGCATCTCCTCCCAGGCGAAGCGCAGGTCGCGAGCCATCGGCACCAGGCGCAATCCCACGATCCGCCCCGGCGAAAGCAGCAGCGGCCCGTCATAGCCGTAGTAGTCCTGCTCCTTGAGGTACTCCTCGATCGGCGAGTGGGTCAGGTAGCTGGTGGTGACGACGTGCGCGAGCGGCGTTCCGCAGAGGCGGCTGATGCGCCGGCTCTTGGCGAGGTGGATTTCCAGGAAGCTGCGGTGCCGTCCGCCCAGCCGGCAGAAGGGATTGAGCGCCTTGACCACGCCTGCGCCCCGCGTCCAGCGGCTGCCCGCGCCTCCCGCCAGTGTGACGACGGCGACTTCGCCGTTGGCCAGCGCTTCGAGTCCGGCCCTCCGGTAGCGTTCCTCGAGGGGCGCCGTCGCGTCGAAGACGTCCCCCGGACCGGCGTCTTCGATGCGGCTGCTCACCGGCAAGCGGTTCTGCGCCAGCCCGATCCGCCCGCTGCGCAGGTCGGCCTGGATCTGCCGATGAAGGATGCGGTCAAAACCGTATTCGGCCAGGAGCGCCTCCTGGCTGCGCGTGTCGCGGCCGCCGGCATCCGCGGCGCGCGGCAGCAGACGTTCGAACAGGTTCTCGACCAGGCCGGCCAGCTCCGGCTCGCTGCGGCACGCCGCCCCGAGGCGCTCGAGCTCGGCACGGCGCGACGGAGCCAGCAGCCGCGGCTCGACGCGCAGCAGGCCCGGCACCATGAGCGTGTAATAGCCGGCCGGCAACAGCGCGCGCTCGCCCTCGAGCAGCTCGGCCCACGTGCCGCGCTCGTTGATGGCGAAATCATAGACCACCGGATCCATGGCGAACGGCACGGCATATTCCAGGCGGCGCTTGGTCTCGTGCATGATTGCCGCGAGGCGTTCCTGCGCCAGAGGCTTGAGGCGCGGATCAAACAGGAAGCCCATGCCCCCGCCCGCCATGCCGCCCAGCATCCAGAAGCCCCAGAAACCGTCGCCGAAGGCCGCGCGGACCCGTTGGATGAGCGCTTCGGTGTAGAAGTTGCTCGCCCAGGGAATGATGGTCTGAATCGGTTCGCTGAAGTTCCGGTGAGTCAGCCCGCCGATCGCGCGCACGTCGCCCCGCTCGAGCGCCGCCACCAGGTCGTCGAAGATCTGCATCGCCTGACGGCGCGCCCGCCATTCGGCTTCCGAGCGGAGCAGATATCTCTCGGTGACCATCTCGAGGATCGGGCCGACGTCCTGGGCCATGCCGCCGTGCACCAGCACGAGACTGTCCTCCAGGCGCCGCCGGGTTTCGTCGGAGACTTCCTCGCGCGTCAAGATCCGATGGTTCGGCAGAAGGCGCCCGCGGCTGACGCCGTATTCTGCGTCGCCGGGGCAGGCGCGAGCGCCCTGAATCAATTTCATGCCCGGCCAGATGCCGCCGGAGTCCTGCCAGCCGCCGCCGGAGCCGCCCAGCCACTCGCCGAGGATGGCCCGCGCGGCCACCAGACGCCTCTCGTTCTCCTCGAGCGGGCCCGTTAGCGAGCGCGTCTGGCCGGTGGCGCGCATGGCGGCGCTGATCAGCGAGGCCAGCAGACTGGTCGAGACGGCAAGGCGGGAGCCCTTGGGAATGTCGTTGACCTTGCTGACGATCTCGATCCCCCAGCCGGGCCGCCCCGTGAGCCGCTCGAGCAAAGCCGAAAGCGGCTGGCCGGCGCCTTCCATCCCCGGCGGCACGATGCCGGAGGCGATCACGGCGGCTTTGAGCAGGCCCAGGTAGTCTTTGGCGAAGTCGAAGACGTCGGCCAGGTTGGTGAGGTCCGCGCTCGCCGCCAGGTCGATGCTCACCAGGCGCAACACGGGTTCTTCGATGACGCGAAAGAAGGCCTCCACCGGCGGGCGCGGCCGGGCCGAGCCGTCCGAGCGCACGCTCAGATCGATCGAGACGTTCAGCACCCGCGCCCCTTCCGGGAAGTCCATCCCGAGAAAGAAGATGTCGCTCCAGCCGGAGTGGCTCAGGTCCATGCGCACCGGCGTGCGCTCCCACAAGACGGGAAACAGGCCGCCGGCGGGCGCAAGCAGTCGGGGATGAATGCGCAGGGGCTGGTCGGCCGGGTGGCCCGTCCGGAACATCCACTGATTGCCCCGCACGGAGCGGACGCTCCGCCGGACCTGGTTCGCCAGAGTCTGAAACCCCAGGCCCCGGTAGGCGGCGGCCAGCGCGCTCGAAATCGTGTCGCTCGGCCCGCCGGCGGCCTGCTCGGCGAGGAAGATCTCGATGGCCTCCTCAAAGCGCCGCTTCAGCAGGTTGTTGTAGCCGGCAAAAGGGATCAGCCCGGCCGGACGGAGGCCGGGCTTTTCCGGCAGGTGGAACCGGTGAATGGCGTAGAGGAAAAACAGCGCGCGCACGCGCTCGTAGAGATTTTCGATCGAGTGCCGGAAGCGCTCGAGCGCCTGGCACTCGGCGAGAAGATCTTCGAGCGACGCCGAGCGGCAGAAGGCCTCGAGCGCGCGGTCGCGGGTCTCGGCGTCGGCGGCCGTGATGATGCGGACCAGCTCGCTCATCGAAACCGCTCAGCTCCCCGGCCGGCGGAACTCGCGGGCCGCCAGCAACTCGACTAGGCGCGTGAGCACCTCGTCACGATCCCGGCCGGCAAGGGCCAGCGCCAGTTGCGCCGTGAGCAGGCCGTAGCGGGCGCCGACATCGTAGCGCCAGCCCGAGGTCTCAAAGGCGAGGTACTGTTCGCGCCGCGCCAGTTCGTCCAGGGCGCCCGAGAGCGAAACCGTGCCGTTGCTCGGGCCTTGGGCGATCGACCGGCTGAGCAGCTCCATGACCGCCGGGGTGAGAACGTGCATGCCGAAAAACGCCAGATAGTGGCCGGCGCGGAGGCCGGGCACGAGCAGCTTCTCCTCCGCGTCGGTCGGTGTGGGCTTTTCGACGACCGTCTCGATCCGGTAAAGCCCTTGCCGGCCCGCCAAGCGCTGGCCGCCGATCACTCCATAGCGGCCGATCAGGTTTTCGCGGGTCGTCTGCACCGCCGAGACGGCGCATTGCTCGGTCTCGGCGACCTCCACCAGCTGCTCGGCGCAGCCTTTCGCGGTCCGGCTGACGGCCAGATGGTCGCTGACCAGATGCAGGAACGGATCGCCGCCGACGAAGTCGCGGGCGCAGTAGACCGCGTGCCCGTATCCGAGCGGTTCCTCCTGGACCACGAAGCGCAGCCTGCCCGCGTGATCTCCGGCTACGCGGGCGTACGCCTCTTCGTCGCCGGGCGAGACAACCAGACAGACCTCCTCGATCCGCGCGCGCAGCACCTCTTCGAGAAGGATCCGCAGGACCGCCTTTTCGGCGCCGTCCTGATCGACCAGAGTCTGAAGCGGCAGGTTTCGCTGCCCGCGGCCCGCAGCCGTAATGACCGCTTTGGTGATCCGCATCGAGAAGTCTTAGCCTAAC
>JBBIMZ010000118.1:2755-9026 GCA_037444135.1 Solibacteraceae bacterium | reverse complement strand
GTCGGCGCCGCTACGCGCATCAAGACGCTGTCGCGCTGGTTCAACACCGAGGCATTCGCCATCCCCGCGCTGGGGACCTTCGGCAACGCGGGCCGGTCGCTCGTGCGCGGGCCGGGCGTCAACAACTGGGACCTCTCCTTCGCCAAGCGAACCTATCTCAGCGAGAAAGTCATGCTCCAGTTCCGCGCCGAGTTCTTCAATCTCTTCAACCACTCGCAGTTTTCCGGGGTCGGCACGACGGTCGGTGCGGGAACCTTCGGCCAAGTGGTGAGCGCGCGCGACCCGCGCATCACCCAGCTCGGCCTGCGGCTGCTGTTTTAAAGCGGCCTGCCCGGTTACTCGATCCGAAAGAGCGTGCCCGCGCCGGGCGCCAGCCAGTCCATCTCCCGGCCGAATGGCTCCTCCTTGCCCGAGTAGGGCGAGATATGGATGAGCTTTCGGCCGGGCTGCTTCAGATGGATCGCGAAGCGGAAGCTGTGGCGCAGGTCTTTGTTGACCAGCATCAGATAGGGCCGGCCCTGCCCGTCTTGGAACTCGCCGACGAGGAAGCGGCCCGCGAGCGGCGGCGTCACATAGCGCTGCGCCATCTCGACACGCTCGACCAGGCGGCTTTCGGCCAAGGGCCGCGCGCCCGGAGGCGGCTCGGGATGGTGGAACACGCCGGTGCTGCGGAGCTTCAGAATGGTCGGCGCCAGCGCGTGCAGCTGCTTGTTGATCCGCCGCAGCATGTGCCATGTCGGGGTGCGGTCGCCGAACTGATCGATGGCGCCCAGCCGGTAGTTGCCGATCTGGGGGGAATAATAGGTGAAGTACTGGATCCCGCGGCCGCCGTACGCCAGCGTCGCATACGCTTGCAAGTGAAATGTCGCGTCGGAGGGCTCCATGTAATTGAAGTGCGCGTTGGCGAGGATGCAGTTCCAGAAGGGAACGTTCTTTTCAAGAGAAATGCGCCGGATAATTTCGAGATTCTCCCAGAAATAATCGAGTATTTCTCCGCCTACGAGCGAATAGTTGTCATAACTGATGAACGGCTGGCGGATCGTGTCGACCAGGAGCTTGACATACTCCTCGTAGGTCGCCACGCCGACGCGCTCGGTGCTGACACGCGAGGGGAACAGGTTGACATAGGGCCACTTGTCCGGCATCGTCTCCCGCAGGACGGCGGCGACTTTCGCCAGGCCGGGCATGAGCGCGGCGTGCGGCTCGTCGCGGAGATAGAAGCCCAGCACGGCGGGGTTGTCGCCGATCTCGCGGGCGAGTTCGCGCACGCGGGCGCGGATTTCATCGTCAGGCGGCAGGTGCTCCCAGTCGTAGCCGCCGGCGCGCGGGTCGCGCACAAAGCAGGCGAGGCCCGCCTCACGAACACGCGCCGCCTCGGCGACCGTGGAAAAGCCGGCGACGTTCAGCCCGGCCTCCTTCATCCACCGGAGCTGCTCCGGATCGGAGGGCGCCGTGCCCCAGGCCATGATGGGGAAATCCCGGGGCGAGGGAGGCTCGGGCCGAAAGATGATCTGCGCGGCGGACGGCGCGCTCAGCAGTAAGGCGGCGAGGATTGCGCGGGAAAGAGAAACGGACAAAACCATGCGATTACAATAACACTGATGCCGCGCGGCGAGACAACCTTCAAGGAGATTCATCAACAACCGGAGACGTGGCCCGACACGTTGGCGCGCGCGCTCGGCGCCGGCTGCCGGGGCCTCGGACCGGCGGTGCTGACAGGCGCCGGCACGTCAGCCTACGCCGCGATGGCGATCGAAGCGGCCTGGCCGGGCTCGCGGGCGGTGCCGTCGACGGAGCTGTTTCTGGACTTCGCCGCGCCGCTGGCGCACCGCGACCTGGTGGTCTCGCTGGCGCGTTCGGGCAACAGCCCGGAGAGCCTGGCCGTGGTGGACAAGATCCGCCGCGCGCTGCCGCACGTCCGGCATATCGCGATTACCTGCAACGCCGAGGGGGAGCTGGCCCGCCGGCCGGACGTCGAAACACTGGTGCTGGCGGAACGAACCAACGACCGCGGTCTGGCGATGACGAGTTCCTTCACGAACCTGGTTCTGGCCGGCTGCTCTCTGGCCCGACCCGAAGAGGCGCCCGCCGCAGTGGCCACGCTCGTTCGAAGCGGCGAGACGGTCTTGCGCGAGCACGAAGCGACCGCCAGGGAACTGGTGGCCGCTTCGCCACCGGCGCGCCTGGCAGCGCTGGCCTCGGCGCCGCTGATGGGCGCCGCGCGCGAAGCTTGCTTGAAAGTGCTCGAGATGACCGCCGGGCGCATCGCGACGCTTTCGGAAACCTATCTCGGGCTGCGGCACGGGCCGATGAGTTTCCTCGAGCCCGAGACCCTGGTGGTCTGCTTCGTCTCGTCGGAGGAGCGGCGGCGGCGTTACGAGCTCGACTTGATCCAGGAGCTCCGGGCCAAGCGGCTCGGCCGGCTGATCGGACTGGCGCCGCCGGGAGTGGACGGCGGGCTGTTCAACGTCGTAATCTCCACCGAGGCGTCGCTGCTGCCGGACCACTGGCGCACGCCGGCGGAAATTATCTTTTGCCAGCTCCTGGCGTATTACGCCAGTCTCGCCTTCGGCCTCGACCCGGACGATCCGAGTCCGGCGGGAGTGATTCACCGCGTCGTCCAGGGGGTTCGCATCTATGAGGACTAAAGCGCGCCTGGATGTCATCGTCGCCGGCGAGATCAACGTGGATCTGATCCTGCGCGAGGCGCCGCCGCTCGAATTGGACAAAGAGCTGCTCGCCGAGGACATGGATCTGGTCCTCGGCGGGTCGAGCTCGATCACGGCGTTCAACCTGGCGCGGCTCGGCGCGCGCGTGGGCTTCGTCGGCGTCGTCGGCGAGGACGCCTTCGGACGCTACTGCGCCGAGCGGCTGCGCTGGGCCGGTGTGGACTTGACTCACCTGAAATGGATCGGTAAGGAGAAGACCGGGATCACCGTCTGGCTGACGCGCGGGCCGCGGCGGGCCGGCGTGACTTACCCGGGAACGATCGCCTTGCTGCGAGGCGCTGATGTGCCCTCGGAATACCTGGCGCGCGCCCGCCACCTGCACGTGGGCGCTTACTTTTTTCAAACACGCCTCCATGCCGGCGCGCCGGCGCTGTTTCGACGCGCGCGGAAGCTGGGACTGACCACCTCGGTCGACACCAACTACGATCCGGCCGAGCAGTGGGATTCCGGCCTCCGGGCGGTGCTAAAAGAGACCGACATCTTTTTCCCGAACGAGGATGAGGCGCGGCGCCTGACGGGCCTCGACGAGGTGGCCGATGCCGCCGCGGCACTGCGGAAGCTGCCGATCGTCGTCGTCAAGCGGGGCGCCCAGGGGGCGCTGGTGGAGAGCGAGCAGGGAATGTTCACCGTCCCCGCCGTCCGCGTGAAGGCGGTCGAAATGACGGGCGCCGGCGACAGCTTCAACGCCGGATTCCTCAGCCGGTTCGTGCGGGGCGCTTCACTCGAGGAGTGCGCCCGGGCCGGGGTAGAGGCCGGCGCACGCGCGGTAACGAAGGTCGGCGGCACCGCCGCCTTCGAATAATCACTGGTGCGCCCGGGCGGTGTCGATCTGAGCCTCCGACAGGGCGAGCCGGCCCGCCTGGGGGTCGCGCCGTAGAGCCGTCTGAAGCTCGCTCTCCGCGGCGGCATCGCCTTTCTCGCGGAGCACGAGCGCCAGTAGGTAATGGCCGATCGTCTCCGGCCGGCCGCGATACTCGTAGCGGCCTGAGGTGCGCTCGCGCGCTTCACGCTCGAGACTCTCCAGCAGCCGGCGGTATTCGGCCTCCCGGCCCATCGCTTTGTAGGCCAGCGCCTGGTAGTACGCGCCGAGGTGCGGCTTGCCGTACTTCTCCTCGACGATCTGGCGCAGATATTCCTCCGCTTTGGCGCGCTCGCTCATGGCCTGGTACACCCTGGCCAGATTCCAATAGACATGCGCGCGGAAGTCCGGCGTGCGGGGCGCCACTTCGAGATTCTTCGGATAGAGCGTGGCTTCCTGGTAATGTTTCAGCGCCGTGGCGTAGTCCTTGCGTTCGAAGGCGGCGTCGCCGAGCTTCTGGTTCACCTCGACCCAGGCATGGTGAATGCCGTACTTGCCCTCCCAACTGTGGAAGTGGTGGCTGCGCAGGATTTCGTGCACTGAGCGCAGGTCCTCCGGGTTGCCGCGTTCCAGCCGCAGGTCGACGAGCTGCGCGAGCAAGTCGTCTCGCGTGCGGACGACCTCGAGGCGTTTCTCGAGCCGCGCCAGGCGCTCGGCCGAAGGCTTGCCCAGCGCTTGGGCCACCTGATCGAGTTCGAGCAGGATCCGTGCATCGCTCGGGTCGAGCGAGGCGGCTTTCTCGTAGGCGGCATAAGAAGCCTCGAGGTTCTTGTTCAGGTGCCGCTCGGCGTAGGCCACGTTGCGCCAGGCGAGCGTCAAGCGGTCGTTGAGCTCGACCGCCTTCTTCCAGTGAGCGAAGCCGTCTTCGCGCTGGCCGCTCGCATAGAGCAGATTGCCGAGGAACAGGTGCGCGTTGGCGTCCCCCGGATCCTGCCGGAGAGCGGCCTCGAGCGCGGCTTTGCCCTCGAGCCGGTGCGGATTGGTGTACTCCACCGGCCCTTTGCGGGCGATGGCGTAGAGGCGTGCGGCGGCGGCCTTGTCTCCGGCGAGCTCCTTGAAGTAACCCCGATAGTAGCTCACCATCGGATGGAGCCTGGATTCGGACCGGCCGTCGGCGTACAGCGCCAGAACGGCGTCCGCGTCCGAATACAAGCCGGCATTGGCGTAGGCCACCGCCGTTTCCAAGTAGTTCTGCACCTCGTCGCGCATATAGCCTCGCCAGACGCCGGCCCATTCGCGATCGTCCCGGCCGAGACTGCGAAGCGCCAGCAGGCGCTCGTAGCCGCCCAGGGAGTGCATCGGGTCCAGATCGAGGGCGCGGGCGGCCGCTTCGAGCGCTTTCTCGTGCCGGCCGAGCCGCCGCCAAGCGGCCGCCTGGAGCGCCGGAATGTCGGCGAACCGGCGGTTGTGCATCTCCGCCTCGCCGAGCTTGGCGATTGCATCCTCAAACCGGCCGCGCACCATGTCGATACGCGCCAGGTTTACATAGGCCGGCGCGAAACACTCATAGCCGTATGTGGCGCGGTAGAGCTGGCGGTAGGCTTCGTCGAAGTCGCGCAGGCCGAGCCAGGCGAGGCCCTTGTAATAATACAGGCGGGCATTGTCGGAGTCGCGCGCGAGCGCCGTGTCCAGATGCGCCAGCGCGTCCTTCCAGCGACCCTGCTTGAGCGCCAGCACGCCCATGGCGGCGTTTACGCGGGAATCCTTCGGGTCGCGGGCGAGAGCTTCGCGGAAGTAGACGAGCGCTTCCTGCGTGCGCCGGAACCGGTCCAGCCACTCGCCGGCGTGATAGAGCTCGTCCAGGTTCATTTTCTTCGGGTCGCCGGGGTCTTTCTGTCCTTCCGGCAGTTCGACCTTCTTCGGCGGCTGTTGCTGGACCTCGATGGCCGGCCGGCCGCTCGGGTCATAGACCGCCAGGTGCAGATCGTAGACCGTGGTGCCACTGCCGGCGGGGACTTCGACCGTGTACGGTTTGTCGGGCGAGATATCGACGACAGCCTCGCTGAGCGTCGCGCCGGTGCGCGTATTCTTGAGCACCACGCGATGGCCTTGCACGGCGCCCGTGGCGTAAACGCCGCCGAAGGCCTTGCCGTCCTTGAGGTCCGTATTGACGGCGAAGTCCCGGTTGGCGTTGTGAAAGCCGCGGATGTCGCGGACCGGATACCAGTAATCGTGCGTGGTCTTGACTTCGTGCGGTCCGATCCAGTGATAGTCCGGCTGGTTGTCGCTCCAGGCGCCGGCCTGCGGCTCGAAATACGGCCCGCCGCCCTCGGTCAGAATGTCCTCCCAGATGCGGCCTGAGGGGCCCGAGCCCCAGGTCCAAAGCTTCTTGCCGGGCATCGTGTGGACGTTGGCGAAGTGGACGGTGCCACCCTGGGCCCTGTGGTCGTAAGTCCCGAACCATTCCGAGGGATTGTTGAAGGCGAAAAAGCTGCTGGCATTGGGGACGTTTTTCCACCAGGTCAGGTCGACGCCTTCGTGGATGGGCCAGTTCCAGAACTCGTGCTTGCCGTGGCCGGTGACCATGTCGCCGGGATACTGCGCCTGCGTGTACTCGTTGGCGTGCGTGGCGGCCGTGGCCCAGAACATGAACGAGTGAGGCACGTTGGTCGGGTTGATGAAGACGTAGTCGCAGCGCACGTAGCTGCGCCCGGGGAAGACCGTCATGCCGACCAGCCAGCGC
>JBBIMZ010000118.1:0-2745 GCA_037444135.1 Solibacteraceae bacterium | reverse complement strand
CCCCGGAGAACTCTCCGGGGCCCCATTGAAGCGTCGGGGCGACAGGTTCGCAGGCGGCGATCCAGGTCACCTTTCCCCGGAGAACTCTCCGGGGCCCCATTGAAGCTGGGTCTCGGCGCGGGTCTCGGTCTCGCCGACCCAGACCGCGGCGCTTCCGTCGGCGTTCCGCACCAGGCGATGGTCGACCGGCATGAAGCCCGAGGGCCGGTGGCCGTGCGGAAAGTTCCACTCGATGCCGCCCGAGATCCATGCGCCCGTCATGCTGATCAGGCCGGGCTTGATGGTTTTCTGCCAGTAGATCCAGACGTAGTTGTTGGTCTTGTCGAGCGCCCCGTGCAAGCGACCGCCGATCTCGGGCAGAACCACCACCTTGATGTACTCGTTCTCCAGGATGACCGCGTTGTACGCCTTGTCGACCTTACGGTCGGTGAGGATCTCGTTGAGCGTGTACGGGTAGATGTTCTCGCGCGCGGCGTCGAAAAAGACCGGGTGCACCTGGGGCGGCCCGATCTCCCAGGTCGGCATGACGATCTTTTCTTCGCGCGCGTTGACCGGAGCGGCGCCGGATAGCGCCTGCGCGACAAAGAAGCCAAACAGAAGGGTGCGACGCATCAGAGAAAGAACTCCGATACACAGCGTACTCCAATCCGGGAGCGCGCGGAGGGCCGCGGCCTCCCTTGGCTATACTGGGGGCAATTCATGCGGCTTCTGATCGGCCCGCCCGGTTCGGGCAAGACTACGCGGGTCCTCCGGTTCGTCGAGGAATCGATGTGCGGGGGCCGGGACGGCGCGCGGCTCCTGGTCCCGACGTCCACCATGGCCGAACACCTGCGCAACGAGCTGGCGCGCCGCGGCCTGCTGGTGCGGCGCCGCGCCGTCCAAACCCTGTGGCAGTTCCTCGAGGCCGTGGCCGGCGACTTGCCCCAGCTGCCTCAGGCCACCTACCGCCTGCTGGTGCGCGAGGCTCTCGCGGCCGAGGGAAGGGCTTTCGGCGAGATCCAGGACCTCCCGGGCTTTCAGAGCGCCGTGGCGGAGCGGCTCGCGGAGCTGGCGGAGGCGGGAGTCGAGCCGGATCGCGCCGCCGCTTTGCTGGACTCTTCTACCGGTAGGGCTCTCAGTGCCGTCTATGCGCGGGTCGGAGAGGCGGTTCGCCGCCGTGGCCTGTACTGGCGAGCAGAACGCCTGCGGGCGGCGGCGGAGCGCGTGGCCCGCGAGGGCGTACCCGGCGTACGGACCGTCGCCTTGGACGGCTTCTTCACTCTTACGGCAATGGAGCTGGAGCTGATCGCCGCCCTAGGCGAGCGCCATGACGTGGTCGTGACGCTGCCCGAGTGGGACGGCACGGAACCGCTGCGAGAAGCGCTGCCCCGGCGCGGTTTCGACGAGGAGCGCTGCGCCCCGATGAGGCGGCGCCCGGCGCTCGCCTGGTTCGCCGCGCCGAGCCTGATTCAAGAGACCGAGGAGATCGCGCGGCAGATTCTCGAGCAGGCGGCTGCCGGACGCCCGTTCCGGGAGATGGGAGTCATCCTGCGGAGCCACTCGCACTACCTGCCGGCGCTCCAGACCACTTTCGAGCGCTTCGGCATTCCGGCGCGGTTTTATTTCGCCGAGCCGCTCGAAGACCACCCGGCCGTTCAGCGGATCGTGCGCTTGATCGAAGCCAGGCTGGCAGGTTGGGACCATGAGGCGACGCTGGCGGCCTTGCGTATGGCGCCGGCCTCGGCGGCGCTGGACCGGTTCGAGTTCAGCGTCCTCGAGCAGGTGGCGGCCAAGGGGCTGGAGCCGCTGGAAGCGCTCGCGGGCGGCGAGCGGCTGCGCGAACTGCTGGCGGCGCTCCGCCGGCTCGACGCGCGGCTCGACGGCCGGCAGCCGGCCTCCGAATGGGCCGGGCGGCTGCGCAGTGCGGCCGACTTGTTCACCCCCGCTTGGGTGCCGGACTCGATGCGTCACGAAGAAGGGGCGCGGTGGCGGATGGCGGCGGCGGCGCTCGAAGCGTTCGAATCCGCCCTGGAGGAAGCCGCGGGCGCCGTGGGCCCCGAGACGCCGCTCGAGCTGGCCGAGTTCTGGCGCGAGGTCCGGGCGGTGCTGGCGGCCACGGCTCTCAGGTCCGCTGACCGCCGCCGGAACGTCGTCTACGAGGCGCGGCAGTGGGAGCTTCCCGTCGTTTTCCTGTGCGGCCTGCTCGAGGGCCAGTTTCCGCTGCACCACTCCGAGGACCCGCTCATCACCGACGCCCGGCGCCTCCGGCTCCGCCAGGCGGGGATCCGGCTGCCCACGACAAAAGAGCGGGCGGCCGAGGAACGATTTCTGTTTGAACTGGCCGTGTCGCGGGCCACCAAGCGCGCCGTTCTCAGCTACCCGCGCTACGATGAACGCGGCGACGAGCCGCTGCGATCGTTCCTGTTCGACGAGTTCCTCGAGCGCGAGCAGCCGCCGGAGATCCGCTGCGTCAACGTACGTGTGCGCAGCGCCCTGACCCCGGCGCCGCCGCGTCCGCCCACGATCCAGGCGTCGGAACTACGCCTCCGACTGGCGGAAAGGCACGCCCGGCTTTCGGCTTCTTCGATCGAGACGTTCCTGGAATGCCCGTTCCGGTTCTTCGCTGGCTATTCGCTCAATTTGAACGCGCCGCCGCGCGCGCCGCGCGAGCGCCTCGACAGCTTGCTTCAAGGCCAGATCGTGCACGCCGCGCTCAAGGAGTGGGCGGGCTGCCCGGCAGAGTGGCGATCGGCCTTCGAGCGCGTC
>JBBIMZ010000117.1:0-9045 GCA_037444135.1 Solibacteraceae bacterium | reverse complement strand
CCGATGTCTATCCGCGCTTCGGCCCCACGATGGAATGGGACACGGCCGCCGCGCACGCCATCGCCAACGCCGCCGGAAGGCGAGTGCTGCGCTGCGGCGCGGGCGAGGAGCTGCCCTACAACAAGCCCGACCTGCGCAACGACTGGTTCATCGTCCAGTGATGCTTTCGATCAGCCGCGGGATGTAGGTGCGCATCCGTGCAGGCGCGGCAGGATCCTCGCGCGGCAACTTCGCGACCGCCTCACGCAGGCGCCGCGCCCTCTCACCGAGGGCGTCGATCGCGTTCAGCGCCATCAGCGAGACATAAACGCCGTTGCGGTCCGCCGGGGCGAGTTCGAGCAGGACGGCGAGCGCCCGGTCCAAATCCTTCCGATCGCCGTCGCGCCCCAGCGCCTCAGCCGCGGCAATGCGCACGTAAGGAGAGGAATCGGCGAGCGCCTTCCGGAGCGCGGGCGCCGACTCGCCGCTGCTTCCGGCGCCGCGCATCCCGAGCCCGAGGGCCGCCCAGTAGCGCACGGCGCTGTCGGGGTCCTGAAGCCTCTCGAGCAGCGTCGCAGTGACCTCCGGCTGAAGCGAGGAGGCCAGCTCGGCCGTCTCGAGGATGCGCTCGAGCGGATAGCGCTGCGCGTCGCGGCCCATCTCGTACGGCGTGGCCGAACCGGCCCGGGCGTGAATCTCGCCCTCCGGCAGCAGGCCCACGTCGCGCACCGCCAGCATCCACTCGCGCAGCGCCCGGCGCAGCCGCTCGAGCGTGGCGCGGTGCTCGGGCCTGCCGGCGAGATTGACGACCTCGTCCGGGTCGCTCTCGAGGTCATAGAGTTCTTCGGGCGGCTTGGTCTGCCAGAAGCGCCGCTGCGCCTCATTCAGCCGGCCGGCGTCGTAGAGCCGCTTCCAGACCTGCGTGGTCGGGGTCTCGAACATATAGGCGACGTGCTGTCCGTAGATCTTGTGCGGCATGAAATTCCGGATGTAAACATAGCGTGCATCCCGGGCGCTGCGAACCAGGTCGTAGCGCTCGTCCATGCGGCCGCGGAAACCGTAAACGTAGGGAGGCGGCGGCGAGGCGTAGGGCCCGAGAAACGCGTGCCCCTGAAAATGCGCCGGCGGGCGGATGCCGGCCAGGCTCAACAGCGTCGGCGCCAGGTCTACGAAAGCCACCAGCCGCTGCGCGGCGCCCCCGGGCGCCCAGTCTTCTGGGGCGAGGTGTCGAAACGCTTCCGGGATGTAGACGATGAGAGGGACGTGGAGGCCGGAATTGTACGGCCAGCGTTTCGAGCGCGGCATGCCGGGACCGTGATCGGCGTAGAAGAAGATAACCGTGTCTTCCGCCAGGCCGTCCCGCTCGAGTTCGGCCAGGATCTCGCCCGACCGGCGGTCCATCTCGGTGATCTTGTCGTAGTACTGCGCCCAGTCGCGGCGGACTTCCGGCGTATCGGGGTGATAGGCCGGCAGGCGGACCTTGGCCGGGTCGTGTACGGGCGTGTGGGGCCGGGCCCGGATCTGGCTCTCGTGAGTCATCGTCAGGTTGAAGACGGCGAAAAACGGTTGGCCCGGCCGGCGGTTGCGCCAGTGCGCCTTGTTGCTCGATTCGTCCCAGACCGGCCCGGGCTTTTCGAGGTTGTAATCTTCCTTGACGTTATTGGTGCAGTAGTAGCCGGCTTCCCGCAGATACTGAGGGTACATCTTCATTCCGGGCGGCAGGCGCGTCAGGCTGCGCATGTGCTCCGAACCGATGCTGGTGGGATACATGCCGGAAACGATGGCCGTCCGCGCCGGGGCGCACACGGGAGCGTTGGACCAGGCATTGGCGTACCGCATGCCGCGCGAGGCCAGCCGGTCGAGGTTCGGCGTATCGGCGTAGCTGTCGCCGTAGGCCCCGAGGTGCGGCCCGGCGTCCTCACAGGTGATCCAGAGGAAGTTCGGCCGCCCGCCCGAGTGGCGGCAGGAGGCCAACAGCGCGGCGAGCAGGACGGGAAGAGCAAACCGTGGCATGGGTCAATCCCCTGTCAATATAGCCGAGGAGCCGGCCGGCGCCTGCGGCGACGCCGAGCTGGTATAGGCTGGAGAAAAGGAGTTGCCCTTGGGACACACGCACCAGCGGGCCCGCCTCGGCCGTGTGCTTGTCTGGTCGCTCGCGGCGACGGTCGGGTTCGTCCTCGTCGAAGTCATCGCCGGCTTCCGGGCGCATAGCTTGGCGCTGCTGTCGGACGCGGGCCACAACTTCACCGACGCCCTCGCGCTGGCGCTGGCCGGGCTCGGCTTTTACTTTGAATCGCGCCCGGCCGACGAAATCAAGACCTACGGCTACCACCGGGCCGGCGTGCTGGCCGCCTTTGTCAACGCGCTGACGCTGCTCGGGCTGGCGGCCTTCATCCTCTGGGAAAGCTACCATCGCCTGCTGGCGCCGCGGCCCGTCGACGAGCTGGTCATGCTGGGGACCGCCGCATTGGGGCTGGTGGTGAATTTGGCCATCATGGCGGGGCTCACGCGCGACCAGGGGCACGATCTGAACGTGCGCGCCGCCTACGTACACATGCTCGGCGACGCGCTCGGCTCCGTCGGGATCCTCGCCGGCGCGCTGGTGATCCGCTACACCGGCTGGGACGTCGTCGACCCGATCCTGTCAATCGGCATCGCCCTGCTCATCGTCTGGACAGCCTGGGACATCGTGCGCGACACGCTCAACATTCTGCTCGAAGGACTCCCGCGGGGCATGCACCTGGAGACCGTCTGGCGCGCCATGCTGGAGGTTCCGGGCGTCAAGGACGTCCACGACCTGCACATCTGGAGCCTGGGAACCAAGACGCACGCGCTCAGTTGCCACGTCGTCATCGCTGACATCCCGCCGTCGGAGAGCGAGCCGCTGCTGCGGCGCCTCAACCGGATGCTCGGGGACCGTTTCGGCATCCACCATACGACGGTGCAGTTCGAGCACACCGAGTGCGCCGTGTCGCAGAACGGTTGCTCGATCTTGGTGCCGGTGCGGCGCGAGCCCGCCTGCTGACGGCTTTAGCCGGCGACTTCCTTCCAAGTCACGATCCGCTTCTCGTAGATGGCGCGCGTGCCCATCAGCGGCACCAGCGTCGAGACGTAGGCCGAATCGATGTCGTTGATCGGGGGCTTGCGCCCGGCGCGGACATTCTCGATGAAGGCGGCCAGCGACAGGTAGGTGGAGTCCTTGTCCGGGTTTTCCACTTCGAGGGAGATCGGCGGCCCTTTCTGCTCGCGCGGCTGCCAGACGGCGTTCTGCAAATCGACGGCGCCCTTGCTGCCGAAGACGCGCATCGAGTGGCCGCTGAAGCCCGGCGGGTCGAAGTAGTGGTGGCTGAAGCTGACGCGGGCCTGCGCGTAGTCGAAGATGACGCTGTAATTGTCCATGACGGAACGGCCCGGAGGCTCATTGACGAACAGGTTGATGCCGCCCGAACCGTAGGCGCGCTCCGGGTGGCCGCCCACGGCCCAGGTGAACAGGTCCAGAATGTGAATCCCCTGGTCCACCATGATGTCGCCGTCTTTCGTTTTGTCGAAATACCAGGGGATGTCGCGCGGCAGATCGCCCCCGAAGCGCGTACCCTGGCAGAAGAGAACCTTGCCGATACCGCCGGAATGGATGAACTTCTCCGCCGCGTGGATCTTCGGATCGAACCGGAGCTGAAAGCCCACCTGCATGATCCCCTTGGCCGCTTTGGCGGCGCTGACCGTCATCTTGCAGTCTTCGACGGTGAGCGCCAGGGGCTTTTCCGCATACAGGTGCCGCCCGACTTCGAGGATGGCGAGATTGACATTCCTGTGGGCCCAGTCCGGCACCGCCTGCACCACCGCATCGATGTCCTTGCGCTCGTCGAGCATCTTCCGGAAGTCGGTGTACGTCGCCGCGGCGCCGCCGGCTTTGGAGACCGCCGCGGCGGCGGCCGCAGCGCGCTCGGGCAGAAGGTCGCACACGGCGATCACCTCGACGCCCGGCACCTGGAGCATGTGGCGCAGTAGATACGAGCCGCGGTTGCCGACGCCGACAAAGGCGACCCGCACCTTCTCGCCCTTCGCCTGAGCGCCGAGCACGGCCGGCGCGCCGGCGAGCGCAGCGGCTGCGCGGGCGAATTGCCGCCTGGAAATCGAGTTTTTCATTTGAACCTCCTTGGGACCGATCGAAACAAACCGCTCCCCATTGTACGAAAGCCGGCCGGAGCTGCGTTCGCCCTCACTTGCCGCCGAAGCGCAGCGTCAGGCCCACGACGACCGTGCGGCCGTAGCCCGGCGTGGCGTGAATCCGCTCGACGGGCACCTGCCCGGCCAGGCGCGAGACGAACCAGTTCTGCGTCTCCCAGTAAAACCGGTCGAGCAGGTTGTCGATGGCGACGTTCAGATCGAGATCGCGGTGCAAGCGGCGCGAGACGGCGGCATCGAAGACGGTGTGGCCGGAGGCGCGGATCGAGGCGTCCAGGCCGTCGAGCCGGTAGTGGTTGATTGCCCGCATGCGGAGCGAGCCGGCCCAGCCCCTCCAGCGCGACAGCGTCAGGGCTGCGTTGCTGACGAAACGCGGCGCCGAGTCCAGATACACGCGCGGCTCCGTGCCCCGGTAGTAGGCGTTGAGCGCTTTGGTGATGCCGCCCTGGAAGGCCAGCGCGCCCGTGAGGGCGAAAGAGGTTTTCACTTCGAAGCCATAGGCGCGGCTCGGATCCGTGAATTCGACGGTGCCATCGTCCGGCACGTAGACGAGCTGATGAGAGTTGTGGACGAGGAAAAAGCTTTGCTCGGCCCACCACCGGCCGAAGCGGTGGGACGCGCCGAGCTGGAAAAAGTCGTTCGTGTTGACCAGCGGACTCTCCGGTCTGCGGACAGCGCCACGCGCGTCGATGGAGGCAATGCCCCGGCCGTAGTGGAAGAACAGGCGCGCCGGGAAGCGGTGCGACGGCGTGTAGGACAGGTGCGCCTTGGGTTGGAGGCGGGTCTCGCCGCGGCGGCTCTCGGGCTCAGCTTCGATCAGGTCGGCGACGCCGTACTCAAAGCGATCGAGGCGCAGGCCGCCGCCCAGTTGCAGCCGTCGCGAAGCCAGCTCCACCGTCTCCTGAACGTAGCCGCCGGCGTTCCAGATGCGGGCGTGAGCCGCCGTGAGCAACTCGACGGGATCGCGCCGGAGGCGGCTGCGCAGGTCGACGTTGGTCTGGCTCGCCAGCAAATTCCCTCCCGCCGTCAGCAAACCCGCACCCCAGCCGAACGCTTGCGGGCGCAGATATTGAACGTTGGCCCCCTGGCTGAGACGGGAGTCGTGCTGCTGAATCGCGTCGCCCCGCTCGGGGTCGTTCAGAAAGAAGGTGAAGTTCGAGTACAGATCGAGAAGACTCCGCTCGAGAAAGCCATCCAGCTTCAGGACGGATGCGCTGAACTCCCTCCGCCAGTAGGATGCCAGGCGGCCGGCCTGAACGTTGCCCCCGTCACCCTCGCTCAAGCTTGCAAACGGGCTCAGGCGGCCGGCGAAGACCTCATCGGTAGGAACCTGCCCGGACGAGTAGAAGCGGTTCAGCCCGCCGCTCCACTTCAGGCCGCAGCGAGTGGCCGCACCGGGTCGCCAGACGTAGTTGCCGGCCAGGTTGTCGCGCCGGTAGCGGAGCGGCTGAAGGAACGGTCCGTTCGAGTAGGAGCCCTCGTAGGCGACGATCACGTCGCGCCGCCGCAAGTCCGGGCTCCAGGCGGCGAACGCGCGACGGGTGTCGAAGCTGCCGGCCTGGAGGCGCAGCGTCAGCACGTCCGGCATTGACTCGCGCAGGCGGACGTGCACGGCGCCGAGGCCGCTGAAGTCGCCGTACTCGGCCGAAAAGGGACCGTTGACGACGTCCACCTCTTCGATGAGCTCGGGAATCAGCGTCTTCAGCGATCCCAGGTAGCCCTGGCCGTGCCCCTGTGTCGACTGGTTCTGCGGCACGTTGTCCACCATCACGCGCAGGCCCATGTTCACGCCGCCGTGATCCAGGTTGAAGCCGAAGCGCCGGATCTCGAGCGATTTGCCGCCGCCCTCGTGCTGGCCGGCGTCGATGCCCGCATCGAGCAGGTGGAAGACCTGATCGTCGCGCGAGAACAGCGTCTCGCGGAAGGCGGCGGCATTGCGCTGCTCGAGCGGGGGGCCGAGGGGCGTCGCCGTAATGACGATGCTCGAGTGGATGACCGGAAGAGCCGGGGTGGCCGCGGCGCCCTGGGGTTGCGCCGGCGCCGCCGGCGGCAGCAAGAAGAGAAGCGGAGAGATCCTTCGTAGCACGATTGTGATTATCGTAGCACTCACCGGCGCCCGGCGCAACACTACGATTACGGATCCCGCTCTACGGCTGGATCTGCGCCCCTCGCCTCAGAAGAACGACACGCCCGCCTCGCGCGCCACTTTCTGAATGTACTGCTTGCCCTCCTCGTACTCCTCGGGACCCTTCAGATGCTCGAGCATCAACGGGGCGTCGGATTCGAGACGCGCCAGTTCGGTGAGGTAGGTGCGGTAGTCGATCTCGCCGCGGCCCGGAATCACCTCCCGGAAGTGGACGTTCATTTCGACGTTCCATTCCAGGTCCTTGGCGTGGCAGGAGCGGATCCACGGCCCGAGCTTGCGGAAGCAGTCGCGAATGAAGGCGGCGTTGTTGTAAAACCGCTCCGGGCTGTTGATGCCGTTGCAGACGTCGATGTGAACGGCGAAGGCGTCGCGGCCGACCGCCTTGATCAACTTCAGATACTGGCCGGCGTCGGTCGGGATGGCCCAGCCCATCATTTCGATCGTGAAGCGCGTGCGCTTCGGTTTGACCTCGTCGATCAGGCGGCGGCAGTTCTCCACCGTGGCGTCGAAGAAATCCTGGGAGAAATTCTTCGGGTGCGGGCCGTACCAGATCTTCGGATTGAACGAACCGGCGATATCGACGCAACAACGCGCTCCCACCGCTTCGGCCAGCGCCAGACGCTCGGCCACGTAGCGCAGGTTCTCGCGGCGTTTTTCCGGGTCGGGATCCAGCATGTTGCGCCAGGCGCCGACCTCGGCGATGACGACGTTCTCGGCCGCGAAGGCCTTTTCGATCTCGCGAATGCGCGCCGTGTCGGAAAGCTTGACCTCGGGGCAGTAGGCGGCGCTGTAACCCAGGCGGCGGTGCTCGCGGGCCAGCTCGCGCGGATCCTCGCTCTTCAGGAAAATCGGGCCGCCCAGGCGAATGCGGTTTCCCGCGGCGGCCATGGCCGTTGCAGGCGTCCACAAGAAGAACCGGCGGCTCAGCATGCTCATACACACCTCCCTGACGATGCCACGGTCGATCATATCTTGTCCGGCTCAGCGCTTGCGCGCCAGCATGTAGAGGCTCTGCCCGAACGGCAGCCGCAGGCCGGCGCCGATCAAGGCGCTCTCCAGACGCAAGGCCGCGTAGAAGAGGGCTTCGAGCGGCCGGGGCAAAGGCTTGAGGCCTGAGGCCGGCGGCGCTTGCGTCAGCGGTTCCCAGACGCGGAACTTGAGAAGCGCCAGCGGACTCAGCAGGAAGTTGGCGTAGGTCAGGCGCTCGATCTCCAGGCCGGCGCCGGCCGCCAGGTTGCGCAAACGGCCCGCCGAAAAACGCTGGCGCTCCCAGACGAACGCCGAGTGGCGGCTGCGGAAGATATCGAGGGCTGCGGTGCGCAACAACAGGCGGCCGCCGGGCCGCAGCAGGCGCACGCTCTCGCGCAACGCCCGGAAGTCTTCGCCTCGGGAAAAGTGAGCCAAAACGTCCATCAGCAAAACTAAATCGAAGGTGGCCTCAGCGAAGGGCAAGGCCAGGAGGTTGGCCTGGACGCTCAGGACGCGGGCCCGCCGGCCCGCGTAACGCGCTGCGGCCCCATCCAGATCGGCCGCGACCACGGGCGCGCCGTAGCGCTCGGCCACCAAAGCAGAGAAATAGCCGGTGCCGGCTCCACCTTCGAAAATGCGCCCGGCAGGCCGGCCGGCGACGAGCGGATCAAGCAAGGTGAAGGCGATATGGCGCATACCTCGGAACCTCCAGAAGCGCTCCTCGGTCCGCGCGATGTTGCCGATCTCTTCGGGGTTGATCATGGCTGGAGCGGCCACGAAGGCCAGATTCCGATTATGATGAAATACCTCGCCGCATGAGTGGGAGTCCGAAATTGAGGTGGGCGGGGGCGGCTCTGATCGCCCTCTACGGGGCGGTGCTGGTGTGGAGCTCGGCCCGCGTGGGCATCACGATCGACGAACCGACCAGGCTGCTCGGAGCGCATCTGTACTGGATGAACCTGCCCGACCACCACCCCAAGGACCAGCCGCCGCTGCTGAGCCTTGTCACCGGGTGGGTGCCCCGGCTGCTCGGCATCCCGCTGATGCTGGACCACCCGATCTGGAAGCGGCAGTGGAAAGACCACGTCTCTTCGTTCATCCTCGATCGCATTCCCGGCGAGACGATCGGCCGGCTCTTTTTCCTGGCCCGCCTCGGCGTGATCCCCTTCGCCATTCTGACGGCCCTACTGTTGTGGCGCTGGGCACGGCTGTTGCTGCCGGAAACGACGGCATTCCTCGTCCTCGTCTTGTTCCTGCTCCTGCCGGAGGCGCGCGGCCACGCGGCTCTCATCACCTCCGACATGGCGGCCACGTTCACCTATCTTCTGGCGGGCTACTGCGCCTGGCGCTACTGGCGCGAGCCGACTCCGGTGCGGGCGGTGCGGTTGGGCTTGGCCGCGGGGCTGGCGGTGATCGCCAAATTCTCGCTGTTGATCGTTCCTCCGCTGGCGCTGCTCGTCGTACTGGCGAGCGCGGCTGTGTCGCGGCAGGGCCGAAGGGCCGCGCCGGCGGCCGTCGCAGCCGTGGTGATCCTTCCGTGGCTGGTGACCGTGGCCGCCTACAAGTTCGACATACGCCGCATGACGCCTCCCGAGCTGGCCGACATGGAACGCCGCCGGGAGTATCCGCCGGTTCTGGTGGCGGCCGCCCGCGTGCTCACTGTCGTGCCGACGCCGCGCGAGATGCAGGACGGGCTCCGCTCGATGGGCTCCTACTATCGCGACGGCACGCGCGTGTTCCTGCTCGGCGAGATTTACCGGCACGGA
>JBBIMZ010000116.1:0-9154 GCA_037444135.1 Solibacteraceae bacterium | reverse complement strand
GCGGGCCCGGCCGGCCGGTGACCAGATAACCCATGTTCAGGGGATGAAAGCCGTCCACGTCTTTTTCGGGCGCCACGGCCAGCAGCACGCGGCCGGCGTCCACCTGCGGCGGCAGCGGCATCTGCACCAGAATCCCGTCGATCTCCTCGCGGCGGTTGAGCCCTTCGACCAGCGCCAGCAGCTCCTCGGTGGTGACCGTATCCGGCCGGGTGTGCTGCTCGCTGGCGATTCCCAGCTCCTGGCACGCCTTTACCTTGTTGCGGACATAGATCTGCGACGCCGGATTCGACCCGGCCAGGATCACCGCCAGTCCCGGGGGCCGGCGCGCCTCGCGCAGCCGGTCGACGCGCGGCCTGAGCTCTTTGAGCAACTCATCGCGCACCCAGGTTCCGCTCAGCACCTTCGCCATGGATTTTCTTACTCTCCTTCGCTTATTCGGAGGGAAGCTGCGGCCGGACCACGAAGTGATAGACCAGCGCCCCGGTGGTCACCGTCAGCACCGCCGCCAGCGACACCAGCGGCTTCAGGGTCATTCCGAAAAGGATCATCCACACGCCGACCAGGATGAAGATCGCCGGGATGAGCGGCCAGGCAAAGCTGACCACGCGCAGCCGCTGCCAGCCGGCTTTCCGGCGAAAGCGGAACAGCGAGATCACCGACATGACCGCCGAAAAGTTCAGCGTAAAACCGATGTAGAGCAGCAGGTCGGGAAACGGCGTCGCTGTGATCAGCATGGCGCACAGACCCTGGCAGGCGATGGCGAACACCGGGGTGTGCCACCGCCGGCTCACCCGGGCCGCGGCCGAAAAGAACGCGCCGTTTTGAGCCATGGCGTAGTAGACACGCGGGCCGATCGTGACCATGGCGTTCACGGTGGACACCAGCGAAAGCGCCATCAACGCGCTGAACAGGCCCGCCACGCCGGGTCCGAAGAGGCGCGAAGCCGCCAGCGACCCGATAGCCACCTGCCCTTTCATCGCCTCGAGCGGCGCCGCATAGATGAAGATCACGTTCAGGCCGACGTAGAGCACCGCTACGAGCGCCGTCCCGAGAGCCAGCGCGATCGGGAGCGTCCGCGAAGGCTGCCGCAGTTCCTCGGCTACGTAGGTGGCCGCGTTCCAACCGCTGTAGCTGACATAGATAAAAAACAGGCTGATGGCGAACTGCGCCGCCAGCGGGTGCGCCGAAGTGCGCGCCGCCGGTTCGGAGAAGTGTCCCCAGCTGCCGGTGCCGGCCAGCAGGCCGAACACAATAAAGCTCACGAGCACGAGCACCTTGGTCGCCGTGAGCACATTCTGGAGGCGCGCCACCCGCTGGATGCCGAAGAAATTCAGCAGCGTGAACAGGCCGATCAGCAAGCAGGCCACTACCTGGGCCCCGCCGAGTTCGACGGCCAGCGTCTCCGGCCCGAGCCTGTAGACGGCGTTTTCCTGCTTGGCCGCAGGGAAGAAATAGCCGAGATAGTCCGAGAAGGCCAGCGCCGCGGCCGCAATCGGCGCCGAAAACCCGGCGAAGAAGGAGATCCAGCCGGTCATGAAGCCCCAGGTCGGACCGAAGGCGCGCGTCAGATAAACGTACTCGCCGCCCGAGCTCGGGAAGTTCACGCCCAGTTCGGAGTAGCAGAGCGCTCCCGCCAGCGCGCACACGGCGCCGACCACCCAGATCGCCAGCACCAGCGGCGCCGTGCCCAAGTCGCCCGCCAGGAAACCGGTCGTGGTGAAGATGCCGGTTCCGATCATGTTCGACACCACCAGCGCCGTAGCGCTGACGATGCCGAGCTGGCGCAGCAAGGGTACGGCCTTCTCCGAAGCTGTGGCTCGCGCGGTCGGGCTCACCGAATTCCCCATTGTACGACGAGGCGTTCTAGGATGCGGATATGGGCACCCGTTCCGCCGCTATCGCGCTGCTCGCTGCGGCCTCGCTGGCGCCCTCGGCCGCGCGCGCCCAGGATCCGTTCGAGCGCCAGCGCGAGGCGATGGTTCGCGACCAGATCGAAGCCCGCGGCGTCAAGAATCCTGACGTGCTGCGCGTCATGCGGATGACGCCGCGGCACGAATTTGTTCCTGAAGAGATCCGCGCTTCGGCTTACGAAGACCGGCCCCTGCCCATCGGCTACGGTCAGACCATCTCCCAGCCCTACATCGTGGCGTTCATGACCGAGGCGCTTGATGTCCGCAAAACTCACAAGGTGCTCGAGATCGGCACCGGATCCGGCTACCAGGCGGCGGTGCTGGCGGCGCTGGCCGCGCACGTCTACACGATCGAAATCGTGCCCGAACTGGCCGCTTCGGCCCGGCAGAAGCTCACCCGGTACAAGAACGTCACCGTGCGCCACGGCGACGGCTACCTCGGCTGGCCCGAAGAGGCGCCCTTTGACCGCATCATGCTGACGGCGGCGCCGCCGGAGATCCCCCGGACGCTGCTCGATCAGCTCAAGCCCGGCGGCAAGCTCCTGGCCCCGGTCGGCCGCAGTCCCTGGAACCAGGAGCTGGTGCTCGTCGAGAAAAGTGCGGACGGCAAACTCCGCCGCCGCTCGCTCTTGCCCGTCATGTTCGTGCCGATGGTGCGAGGCAGGCCGTAGGCCGGAAGCGGGCCCGCTTCTACGGCCGGATGCTGGCGACCCCCAGCTTGATCCGGTAGAGCCCCGTCCGCGCCGTCATGTAAAGCGTCTTGCCGTCGGCATCACCCCAGGCGCAGTTGGCCGGGATCTCCGGCGGCTTGATCTTACCGAGAAGCTTCCCGTCCGGCGAGAAGATCCACACGCCGCCCGGCCCGGTGCAATACAGGTTCCCTTTCTGGTCCACCTTCATGCCGTCCGGCAGACCCTCCTCAGTGGCGGAAGTGGCGTCGAAGAAGACTTGCGGATTGGCCAGCTGACCCGTGGCCGTGACCTCGAACTTCATCCAGACCTTCCGGGCGGGGTCCGAGTTGGCGACATACAGGAGTTTCTCGTCGGGTGAGAACGCCAGGCCGTTCGGACGGGTCATCTCCTTGTAGAGCAACTCGAGTTTCCTGTCCTTCACCCGGTAGATGCCGTTGAACTTGAGCTCCTTCTTCGGATCTTCGTCCTGCTTGACGAAGCCGTAGGGCGGATCGGTGAAATAGAGCCAGCCGTCGGACTTGAACACCGCATCGTTGGGGCTGTTCAGGCGCTTGCCCTGGTACTTGTCGGCGAGCACGGTCCGCTTGCCGTCTTTCTCCAGCCGCGTCACGCGCCCGTTGCCGTGCTCGCAGATCACCAGGCGTCCCTCGGAGTCGAGCGTGAGCCCGTTGGAGCCGATGAAGGCGCCGGCCGGCGCGTCCGTCCCTTCGTAGCCGCTCTTTTCCAGAAACACGGTTACTTGCCCGTCCGGCGTCCACTTCCGGATCACGTTGTGCGGAATGTCGCTGAAAAGCAGGTAACCCTCTCGGGTCCAGACCGGGCCCTCGGTGAAGGTGAAGCCGCCGGCGAGTTTCTCGATTTTGGCCGCCGGCGGAACGATCTCATCGAGCGCCGGGTCGAGCCGATCGACCGCTCCGATGGGGGCGGGCTCCTGTTTGGGCGCGGGAGCGGGCTCGCGCCGGGCGCAGCCGCCCATCACGGCGCCCGCCGCGATCAGCAAGGTCAGGATTCGTTGCGTGCTCATGCCGAAGATTCTACATCAGCGCAGCCGGGCGCTTACGTCCGGAGCCGTACCGGCCGCCGCACGGGGTTCGTGAAACGGATATGCTACAGTGCAGGGTGCTATGGCTTCGCGCAGCGTCAACAAAGTGATCCTGATCGGCAACCTGGGCAGGGATGCCGAGACGCGCTTCACCCCGGCGGGCATCGCCCGGACGACGTTCTCGGTGGCGACCAGCCGGCGTTGGAAAGACCAGCAGACGGGCGAGTGGAAGGAAGAGACCGACTGGCACAACGTCGTGCTCTGGCGGCGGGAGAATCTGGCCAATTATCTCACTAAGGGCCAGCAAGTCTACGTCGAGGGGAGACTCCAAACGCGCTCCTACGACGACCGGGACGGCAACAGGCGCTACACGACCGAAGTGGTGGCCGACGACGTGATCCTGCTCGGCGGGCGTGGCGAGGTCCCGCCCGAGGAGGCTGTCGAGGCGCCGCCGGCGAGGACCCGGGCCGCCGCACCCGCGCAACCGGCCGAGCCCTCGCCGTTCGACGCCGGCATCACCGACGACGACGTGCCGTTCTGAGAGCCGCTCAGCGGGCTTCGGCCCGCAGCACCTTAGGAATGGACAAGTAGCCGACTACGGAGTCTTTGCGCACCTCGTTAACCACCAGCTCGTAGGGCTGGCGGGAGCCGGCCACATAGAACTGCACGGGCTCGTTGGCCGTCTTGTCCTTCTTCTCGACGCGTTTGTCGTCGGCGATGATATCCACGGTGAACTGAGACTGCTTGGGCTTGGTTTTGCGCAGGATCACGCTGACGTTGCCGAGTTTGACCGGTTGGCCTTTCTTGCTGATGTCGAACTCGATGTAATGGCGTTCGCCCAATTCGCGGAGCGCCGCCAGCTCCTTGGCGTTAGTGGCGATCAGGCCGCTCTGGATGCCGAGGTCGCCCCTGACGCTACGCAGCTCCGCCCGCGTGGCTTCCAGCTCGGAGCGCGTGTTGCGGACTTCGGACCGGGTCTCGGTGACGTCGCCGCGCACGGCCTCGACGTCGGTGCGGACGGCCGAGACTTTCTCGTGCGCCGCCTCTGCTGCTTGCTTGACCGTGCCCAGCTCGTTCGAAATCGCCTCCTGCTGCTTTGCGTACTCGGCCGCCAGGCGCTTGGCCATCTGCTCGGCGCGAACCTTGGCCTGCCCGGCGGCGGTCGCCGCGAGACGGCGCGCCTCCTCCAGTTCCGCGCGCAATTGGTCGGCGCGGGCGCCGGCGTCGTGACTGCTGGCCTCGGTTTCCTCGCGCAGATCCGCCAGTTGGGCGCTGAAAGTCTGACTCATTGCGTCCAGCCGCTTCCGGGTCTGCCCGCCTTGCCACAGCGCCACCAGGTTCGTAGCCGCCAGCGCTGCGACCGCCACCCACAGCAACAAACTGCCTCGGCCTGCTTTCCGTGTTTCCTGATTGTTTTCCATCGGTTCCTCCCTTGGAAGGCGGCTACATGACCGCTGCCGCCGCCACTCCTTCGCAGGCAGGAGAGGCAAGGAGGAGGCCAAACCGGCAACTACATGAAAGGCAGAGAGATGGGATGGAAACCGCAGTCCGCCCGCACACGCTCGTGTAAGTTTGACACGGTCGGCATTACGCAGCCGGGCCCGCCTCGGGCGGCGTACGGCTCAAGATTCCAGGAGCTTGGCCGCCTCGCTGCTTCCAGCAAGCACCCGCGCCGCGAAAACCGAGCAGGCCTTCGCGAGTCGGTTGATGTCGCTGCCCTCCTCGACGGTGAATTCGTGGCTCACCCAGTTCGACAGCGGGAGGTTGCGGAAGAAGAGCCGCTCCTGGAGCACCATGGCCTTGCGGCTCATGAACAAAGACTTGCTCTCTTTGATGTAGTGGCGCTCCTCGACGCGGAGGTCGGCCAGAAACTCATCGAGCGCCTTGCGGCGGGTCTCTTCCTCCGCCGCGCGGACCTTCTCGTCGGCCAGCCGTTCCTGGCTCCTGAGGACGGCCTGCGCCTGAGCGAGCGCCTCGCGCTCCTTGGCTACGGCCACTTCCAGGCGCGCCTGCATGATGAGGAAGGCGAGCAGCGCAGAACCGGTTGCCGTAAACAACGGCAGGAACAACCAGAGGAGGGCCTCCATAGTCGTCTTACTCCTCCTTGATCGGAAAGCGAGCCTCCGGCCTTTAGTCGTTCAGCGCCGCCCCGGCCGGCAGCACCCAAGCGGAAGGATGTTGCCGGAAGCCGATGTGCGGGTAGTAATCCACCGCCTTGGGGGCCGCCAGCAGGATGATATAGGCGTGCGGCCCTGCGGCTTGCTGCGTCCGCCGGATCAGTTCCTTGCCGACGCCCTGCCGCTGATGCGACAGGCGCACCGCCAGGTCAGAAATATAGGTTACGTATGCAAAGTCGGTGAAGGCGCGCGCGATGCCGACCAGCAGATCGCCGTCCCAGGCCGTCACGACCAGATTGGCGTGCCGCAGCATCGCCGCCATGCGCTCGCGGTCATCGACCGGGCGCCGCTCGCCGAGCGTCGAGGCGCGGTACAGTTCGATGACCTGGTCCAAATCCAGGTCGTTGCCCAGCCGGTAGGTGATCATTCGCTGTCGAGTGTAGCAAACGCGCCGTCGCGACCCGCTACAATGGCCCGGGAGGGACGCCGTCGATGATCAGCCGGCGAAACTGGATTCAAAACGCGCTGGCGGCCGGCGCTGCCTTGAGCGGCGCGTCGTGCCGCCGACGCCGGCGCCCCAACATCCTCTGGATCATCGCCGAGGATTTCTCGCCCGACCTCGGCTGCTACGGCAACCGGCTGGTCCACACGCCGAACCTGGACCGCTTGGCCGCCGAAGGAGTCCGCTTCACCCGCGCGTTCGTCACCGGACCGGTCTGCTCGGCCTCGCGTTCGGCCATCGCCACCGGAATGTATCAGACGACGATCGGCGCCCATCATCACCGCAGCCACCGGGACGACAACTTCCGGCTGCCTCCGCCGGTGCGCCCGTTCACACATTATCTGCGGGAAGCCGGCTACCATACCTCGAACCTCGAACGGGTGCCCGGCATCGGCGGCACCGGCAAGACCGATTTCAACTTCGCGGCCGAAAACGTCTTCGACGGCAAGGACTGGAGCGAGCGCCGGCCCGGCCAGCCTTTCTACGCGCAGATCAACTTCCCGGAGACGCACCGCGCGTTCAAACGCTTCACTCCGCGGCCCGTCGATCCGGCCCAGGTCGTGCTGCCGCCGTATTACCCGGACCATCCCGCCGTCCGGCTCGACTGGGCCCTCTACCTGGACGGCGCCCAGCACCTGGACGTCAATGTCGGCAAAGTGCTCAACCGGCTCGAGCAGGAAGGGCTGGCCGAGGACACCATCGTCTTCTTCTTCGGCGATCACGGCCGGCCGATGCCCCGCGGCAAACAGTTTCTCTATGACGAAGGGATCCACATCCCGCTGATCGTCCGCATTCCGGAGCGCTACCGGCCGGAGGGCTACGCCGCCGGGACAGTGAACGATGCGCTCGTCAGCGCGATCGACATCACGGCCACGACGTTGCGCCTCGCCGGCGTCGAACCGCCGCCTCACATGGAGGGCAGGCCGTTCTTCGGACCCGGCGCCGGCCGGCGTGACTCGATCATCGCCGCCCGGGATCGCTGCGACGAGACCGCCGACCGCATCCGCTGCGTGCGCGACCGGCGTTACAAGTACATCCGCAACTTTTTCCCGGAGCGCCCCTACGCCCAGCAGAACGTATATAAGGACACGCAGTATCCGACGCTCGCCGCCATGCGCCGGCTCCAAGCGCAGGGAAAACTCACCGGCCCTCCGGCGCTCTTCCTGGCGCCGTCGCGTCCGGCGGAGGAGCTCTACGACCTTGAGAACGATCCTCACGAGATCCGCAACCTCGCCGGCTCCGCCGGGCACCAGGCCGAACTCGACCGGATGCGGCGGATCCTCGAGGAGTGGATCCGCCGGACGGGGGACCAGGGCGCGCGTCCCGAATCCGGACCGATGGCTTGGGACAAAGATCGAACCGAGGTCGACGGCTGGTGTACGCAAAGCCAGTGCCGGCTCACCAGAGTCGCGGGTGCGCTCCGCCTGGAGTGTTTCGGCAAGGGCGCCCAGATGCTGCGCAGCTATGTGGCCGAAGGCGGCGAGTTGATCCTGGAATTCCGTGCGCGCTCCCGCGACGCCGCCCTGACCGCGCTTGCCTGGGGTCTCATCGAGCGGATGCGCGATCCGGCTTTTCGGACGCCGGTAGCCTTCCGCGCCGACGGCCAGTGGCGAGACTATCAGGTCGCGTTCCCGGCAGCCGGCTACCTGGGCCAGCTTCGCCTGGAGTGCGCCGAGACGCCCGGAACGATCGAATTCGCCTCGATCCGGCTCGGCCGCCGGCGCGGCGGCGCCATCGAGCCGATCGAGGAGTGGAGGTTCGCATGAGATCAGCAATCGTGGGGGTCGCTATCCTGACCGCTGCCGGCCTGCCGGCGCAGGTCACCCAGACGACCACGTTCGAGAGACGCGTGGAGATCACCGTCCCGGCGCCGCCCGGCGCCTCCCAGGGCCGCCCGTTCGGCTTCCTGGCCGCGGGTCCGGTCCTCGAAGGCAAGGTCGTCAAGGGCGCGCCTTACTCGGCTCATGGCGTCACCGAGACGGTTCGCGTGCTGGCCGACGGCACCCGGATCGTGCAGCAGTCCTTCGTCAGAATATACCGGGACAAGGACGGCCGGACGCGCCGGGAATTCACCTTGGGCGCGACCGGCGAGTGGACGCCGCCGGCGCAGGCGCCCACAACGATCACCATTCACGATCCGGTGGCCGGGGCGGTGTTCTTACTCGACCCGGCCGACAAGACCGCCCGGCGAATCCGGGTTTCTTTCGACGAGCAGGTCAGCGTGCCGGAAGGCGCCGGGGAGAAACGCGCAGGCGAAGTCGGCGAGCGAAACGTCGTCATTCCCGCGCCGGCGATATCGGCCTGGTTCGAGCGGCGGACCGCCGGGCCCGGCGGCGGCGAGACAGCCTTCTTCGGGGGCGCCTTCGCCGGTGAGAGCCTGATCTTGGTCGGACCTGACGCCAAGGAAGAATCGCTCGGCGAGCGGATGATCGAAGGCGTTCTGGCGCGGGGCACGCGTATCACCCGCACGATCCCCGCCGGACGCATCGGCAACGACCGGCCCATTACGATCGTCCACGAGCGCTGGCACTCACCGGAACTGGATGTCACCGTCTTGAGCGAGACCAAAGACCCGATGTCGGCCGACGTTACCTACCGGCTCAGCGGCATCGAGCGCGGCGACCCCTCGCCGAGCCTGTTCGAGATCCCGCCGGATTATAAGATCGAGGACAGCGGCGTGATCCAGCGAACGCTGCGGATGATCGAGCAGACCGCTCCGGGGAAGCGCTGAATGCGGCCTGCTATGCTAGAAGCGTATGGCGATCCCCAACGTGAAACGGCTTCGCATCACCAGCCCTGACGGCCGGCGGACGGCGACTTTGATGGCCGTGCTGCCGAAGGGCACGGACGTGGCCGCTTACGCGGCCGAGGCCGCCAAACGCATAGACTGG
>JBBIMZ010000115.1:3805-9168 GCA_037444135.1 Solibacteraceae bacterium | reverse complement strand
GGAGCGCGGGTTGACAACAGTCCGGCTTTGCGCCGGGCGCCCGTTCCGGATACACTCAGTAGGAACCGCCTGACTGGAGAGATTGAATGGCCTACGATCCTCGAGGAGTCCGCTTCGTTCTGACCGCGCCAGACACCGAGAGCACGGAGCAGGGATTCAGCCCCTGGAAGCAAATGGTCTACGCGTCCGTACCCGCGCAGTTTGCACCGCGCTTCCTGTACAAGAAGATGCTGGCCCAGCAGACCTACCCCGATGGCACCGCGGTCGTGATGCCCTACGGCCTGCGCATTGCCGAGGCGGTTTTGCTCGAGGAATACCCCCCCGAGGACGTTGCCGTCTGCCACCCCGACCAACTCGACCAGTTCGTCGGACCCCGCACGCGCGCCGTCGGCGTCAGCGCCCACAATCCGATCGGAACGGCCTTCTCGACCGGCGTGTACAGCAACATTTTCGGCAGCTCCGCCCGCCCGATCAACGCTTACGAGAGCGAGCGGATTTTCTTTCACCCGGCGATCCGCAAGCACCGGCCCAAGGTCATTGTTGGTGGCGCCGGCGCCTGGCAGATCCACAAGACGAATTCCATGGAGCGGCTCGGTGTGGACTGCGTGGTGATGGGCCGCGGGGAGAGCGTCATCCTCGAGCTGTTCCAGCGGGCCGACGCCGGGGAGGATCTTCCGCCGGTCGTTCACGCCCCCGAGCCCTCGCTCGAGGAGCTCCGGATCCCGCGGCGCCGCTCGACGTTCGGCATCGTCGAGATGACGCGGGGCTGCGGCCGCCAGTGCGCCTTCTGTTCGCCGACGCTCGAGACACGTATCTCCATCCCCCCGGAACAGCTCCTCGAAGCGGTCCGCGCCAACGTCCGCGAGGGGGGCCGCATCATCTTCGCCGTCTCCGAGGACATCTTCATCTATGGCGCCAGCGCCCCCTTTTACATTCCCAACGCCGACGCTCTGGTGAACTTCTACGAGAAAGTGGCGAGCGTTCCGGGCGTCGATTACGTGCCGCTTTCGCACGCCACGATCGCCCCGGCGGTCGTCAATCCCCATCTGATCAAAGAGCTGTCGAAGATCCTGCTGCCCAAGAGCGTCCTGCGCAACCCGAGGTCGACCTACCCGGGCAACCGGATCCTGTCGCCCCTGATCGGCATCGAAACCGGCTCGCCGCGTCTGGCCGCGCTCACGATGTCCGGCAAAGCCCTTCCCTTCGACATTCGCGACTGGCAGGAGATCGTCGTCGAGGGGACGAACATCCTCAACGAAAATCACTGGTTCCCGGTCTACACGTTCATCGTGGGCCTGCCGAACGAGACCGACGACGACATCAAGCAGTCGCTCGATCTGCTCTACCGGTTGCGCAAGAACAAGGTGATCTACGTGCCCTCGATCTTCACCCCGCTTGAGGACACGCGCATGGCTTCCGGCCACGCCCTGAAGCCCCGCGAGCTGACCAAACTCCAGTGGGAGTTCATTCTGACGGCCTGGAAGCAAAGCCGCGAGCTCGGCGTGGTGAACGAGAGTTCGAACTGGCTCTGGAAGGGAGGCATGTTCGCCTTCTACTATCTGCGCGGCCGCTGGATCCACGGCCCGCAGTTCCGCTATCCGGCCATGCGGTTCGCCGGCGTCTCCGAGGAGCGCATCAGCAGGCACCTGTATTTGAAGTGGAGCCAGGACGGGCCGCCGCCTCCGCCTCCCAAACCACCTCGCCTGGTGTCCAAGCACCGCGGCAGCACGCTCGAAGAGCTGGCCCGGCTTCAGGACGGCCAGCCTTTCAATGTCTACGGCACCACGCGCGTGGACGACGCCAGACCGTTCCGCGTGGTCGGTCAGGCGTGAGGAGCAGCCGGCGATGAGACCTCCGCTGCGCGGCGGCATCGCCGGGTGCGGCTATTTCGGCCAGATTCAGCTCGAGGCGTGGTCACGCCTGCCGGAAGTGCGGATCGTCGCCGCAGCCGATCCCGACCTGGAGCGGGCCCGCCGTTCCGCGCCGGCCGCCTACGCCTCGGCCGAGGAGATGCTCGCGCGCGAACAGCTCGACTTCCTCGACATCGCCACGCGCCCGGATTCCCATCTGGCGCTGGTGGAGCTGGCCGCCGCCCACAAGCTTCCCGTGATCTGCCAGAAGCCGATGGCGCGCGATTGGGCCGAAGCGGTTCGCATGGTCGAAGCGGCCGAGGCCGCGGGCATCCGCCTGATGATCCACGAAAACTGGCGCTGGCAGCCCTGGTACCGCGAGGCCCGGCGCCGCATCACCCGCGGCGATATCGGCACGCCGGTCGCCTACTGGTTTCACGTGCGCCAGCGCGACGGCCTGGGCCCGGCGCCCTACCCGCGCCAGCCCTACTTCGCCCAGATGCCCCGCCTGCTGATTTACGAGACGCTCGTGCACCAGATCGACACGGCTCGCTTTCTCTTCGGCGATGTCGAGCGCGTCTATGCGCAGATCCGCCGCGTCAACCCCGTCATCGCCGGCGAGGATCAGGCCGCGCTCGTGTTGCGGCATGCCGGCGGCCTGCCGGGTGTCATCGAAAGCCACCGGTTCGCCGATCCGGCCCCCAGGGGCCCGGCGATGGGCGACGCCTGTTTCGACGGCGATGAAGCGAGCCTCCGCGTGCGCGCCACCGGCGAGATTTTTCTGGGCGAAACGCCCGTCTGGTCGCCGCCTCCCGAGACCGGCTACAAAGGCGACAGCGTGCTCGCCACCCAGCGGCACTTCATCGATTGCTTGCTGACGGACGCGCCGTTTGAAACCGGCGGGCGCGAGTACTTGAGGACCTTCGCCGTCGTCGAGGCCGCCTACGAGAGTGCGGCCATAGGCGCGGCGGTGCGCCTTGACCGCTGGCTGTGAGGCCGCTGGTCAGCATCGTCACGCCGTCGCTGAACTCGGCCGCTTTCCTTGAGCAGGCCATTGAAAGCGTGCTCGCGCAAGACTACCCCGACATCGAGTACCTGGTCATCGACGGCGGCTCGACCGACGGCACGCTCGAGATCCTGCGCGCCCACAAAGCCCGGCTGACGTTCGTGTCCGAGCCGGATCGAGGCCCGGCTGAGGCCATCAATCGCGGCTTCCGCCTCGCGCGGGGGGAAGTTTTCGCCTGGCTCAGCGCCGACGATTACTATCTGCCGGGCGCCGTCGCCACGGCCGTCGAGCAGCTGGCTGCCCATCCCGCCGCGGGGCTCGTCTATGGGGAGGCCGACTGGGTGGACGCTGAGGGCCGCCGGCTAGGCGCCTACCCGACCGGACCATTCGATGCCAAGCGCCTGGCTACCGAGTGCTTTATCGCGCAGCCGGCGGCCTTCCTGCGCCGGGAGGCTTTCGAAGCCGTGGGCGGCCTGGACTTGCGCTGGCGCTACACGTTCGACTACGACCTTTGGATCCGCCTGGCCCAGCGCTTCTCCTTCGCTTACGTGCGGACGCGTCTCGCCGCCTCGCGCATGCACCGGCGGAGCATCTCTCTGGGCGCCCGGCGGCAGGTGCTCGAGGAAAACGTCCGGCTGCTCGTCCATCACTTCGGCTACGCGCCGTTCGGCCGGATCTACGCCCTCTGCGCCCACCGGCTGGACCGGCGCGATCAGTTCTTCGAGCCTCTACGCCCCTCGGCGGCCAAATACGCTCTGAGCCTCCCCGTGGGTCTCTATTACAATTGGCGGCAGCCGCGCCGGTATTTCAAGGAATGGCGCAGCGTCATGACTCCGGCGCTCCGCAGGGCAGTAGCCGGAGACCGGTCGTGACTCCGGTGAGGCTCAGCGCTTCACCGGAATGGTGACGCCGGGCTGTGTCTTCAGACCCCCGATCTCGATCTCGACCGGAATGTCGCCGTCGGGCGTATTCGCCGGGATCCGGATATTGAACTGGTACAGGCCGCTGATCGAGCCCGGCGACAATCCGCCGTAGAGGATCTCGGCCGGCGTCAAGGTGACGCCGCCCACGCGCACTGTGTAGGGGTCGCGGATCGGCGCCGGCCTCAGCGCAATTTCGCCTTGCTGATACACCGGTTCGGTGGGCCCGAATCCGGTTCCGTACAGGATCGCGACCTCGCCCGGCTTGATCGGCCGGCCGCCCTGGACCACCGTGGGGCTGGCGAGGATTTCGAAATTCGGCGCAATTTGAGCTGCGATGCTCGAGGACGGCAGGAACTGAAAGAAAGCGGGCGAGTAAAACCGAGACAAGACTCCCTGCTTTTCCGCCTTGAGTTCTGCCGGTGTGTTGCGGTTCAGCTTCACCTCAACGTCAACCGGACCCGCCAGAAGCCCCGTCGGGGCCTGGACGTTGATCTGCGTCGGAGACACGAACGTCACCGGAGCCGTCCGGCCCGCGATCTCAACGCTGGCGCAGGCGAGCGTCCGCGGATAGGCGCCGTCCACCAGGTCCGAACGGAGAGCCTCCCGCGCCGTCTCCGGCACGGCGAAATTGGCGCCGTAGATCGCCACCATCGTGTTCATGGCGATTCCGGCTTCATCGCGATAGGATCCGGCGTTGGTCACTCGGGTGATGGTTGGGCGCGCGGTCAGGCTGCCGCAACCGGCCGAAGCCACGCGCAGGCTGGTGGTGTAAATCCGGTCACCTGAATTGGCGCCGTTGCCGTCGGCGGCGTTGCCCGCGGCATAGAAGACGACCTCGCCGGCGTCAGAGGCCGGAGGCGTCCACTCCACAGCGAACACGCCGCGGGAGGCCGTGCCGGCCTGGGTGGAGTTGCGGACGTGACTGGCGAACTCCAACGCTCCGTTACAAGGGGCATCGGCCCCGGTGGGATCGCAACGCACGCGGACGGCGCTCGTGGGGGTGAACGTTCCCGCCGGTTTGGTTTCGTCGGAGGCCAGGCGGGCGGTTAGTTGAAATCCCCAGCGCCTCGCCTCAGGATGCTCGACGGTGACCCAGATCACCTGCTTGACTCCCGGCGTATAGCTGCCGGCAAGCAGCGTGATTCTGCCCCGCCCGTCGGAATTGGCGGGAGCGAAAGTCTGGTGGCAGGCGGTACAGTTTTGCCCGCCGTCGACCGCGGCGCCCGTGCGCCGGATGGGCGGCCCGGAACTGAAGGCGAGCAGCAGGACCGGCGCGCCGAGAACGACCGGAAGAAGCAGTTTTTGCATTCTGGATGATCCCCCCGTGGTGGGTTCGATCGTATCATCAGGCGTCCGGACTGATCAAGACCTCAGCGGTAGGCAGTAGGAGGAATTTACAAGTGGCCATCCGTCCAGCCGGCAGCTCACAATGCCCGTTTCCGCCTCGCCGGGACTCCTTTGGGGTGGCAGTCGGCGCACTTGACCGTATGGATGTCGTGGCGGCTGGCCCGGTCCTTGAAGGTCGTCTCCATTGTTTCAACGTCCAGGCCGCAGTTGGACCAGCACGGGTGGCAGCCGGCGCAA
>JBBIMZ010000115.1:0-3754 GCA_037444135.1 Solibacteraceae bacterium | reverse complement strand
CGCGTGTGGTCTGGCTGTGCGGCGCGTGGCAGGCAAGGCAACTCAGGCCTTCGTGCACGCCGAGCCCGGTGCGGTCGTCGCCGCGCGCGGCCTGGGCCGCCGCCTCGGGCGCATGGCACTGATAGCAGAGCGCCTGCCGCCGGTCGGGGCTCAGGCGCACGCGCCGCTCGCCTTCGAAGATTTCGGGCAGGGGCATGCCCGCCACGGCAAGGTGAATCTTGGTGCGGCGGTCGAAGAGAGCCAGAGACGGCGGCATGACCGGCTCGATCGCCGCGGGCGAGCGCTCGTTTCTGGCGCGGCGGAGGCCGATCGGCGCGCCGGGGCGGTGCATCTGGTGGCAGGCAAGGCAGGGAATCGCGGGCTGGCCGGCCAGTGCCGGCTCGAGCAGCCGCCACGGGCCTGCGGTCGCCAGGGGCGCTACCAGATCGCCGATGCCGCCGGGGAAGTGCATGCCGTGGCACCGCAGGCAATCATCGTTCAGCAGATGCTTGCGGTTGTGCTCAGCATCCAGAAAGATGTCGGCATAGGTCGTCGAGTGCGGGCCGCCGAGCCAGGCGGCGTACTCGCGCTCGTGGCAGCGGCGGCACTGGCCGGCAATCCGCTGGACGTCCCGCCAGCCCATCACCAGGATCTGCTGAGGCACGTCGTCGCGCAGGTGCCGCACCAGGCGGCGGAGGTTACCGGCGTGAAAGCCGAGCTCGGGCGTCAGCGGTCCGCCATGGCAGTCGGCGCACGGGATCGCCCGGTGCGCCGAGCCGGTCCACTGATCGAAAGCCGGTTGGATCTCGTGGCAGCGGGCGCAGCCTGCACTGCCGGTTGCCTGGTAGTAGACCAGTCCGGCGCCCGGAAGCATCGCCAGCGCCAAGAGCGCCCCGCCCGCCCACGCCAGGCTGCTCTTGCTCATGCTCCCCTCCGGCGCGAGGCGAGAATGTGCGCCGCCGCCCAATAGGCGACGGCCATGATCGTCAGCACGGGATTGAAGCCGCCGTTGGTGACGTGGACGCCGGCGTCGACGACATAGAGATTCTCGACGTCGTGGACGCGGCAGTACTTGTCCACCACGGAGGTCTTCGGGTCGTTGCCCATGCGGCACGTGCCGGCCTGGTGCTGGCCGGCGCTCAGATCATCGCCGGGGACGCGGCGCCAGGTGCGGATCGCGCCGGCCTCCTTGACCCACTCCTCGGCGCGGCGCGAGAGGAATTCGGCGATCTCGAGCGTGTGAGGGTGCTTGTAGCCGGACAGGCGCGCCACTGGAATCCCCCAGCGGTCCTTGACCTTGGGATCCACCTGGACGCGCGAGTCCCACACGGGCATCTCCTGCACCGGCCCTTGGACGCTGATTGTCCGACGGTACCAGGTCCGGACGAACTCTTTGTGCTCCCGGCCCCAGGAGGGCACCCAGGGCGGCATCCGGCCCAGGAATTGGTAGGGCAGGCGGATGAACTCATTACAGAGCATGCCGCCGCCCACCAGGCCGGGGTTTCCGTGATTGTAGTCGCAAATGGCGATTCCGGCGCCGGGCCCGAGATCGTCGTAGCAATCGAAAGGCAGCAGGCCGTTGGCGCCGGTGTAGGTGTGGCCCTGGAGGTTGCGGCCCCCCCAATCGTAGCGATTTCCGATGCCGTTGGGGAAGAGCCTGCTTTTGGAGTTCAGCAATAGGCGCGCCGATTCGATGGCGCCGCAAGAGACGATGACGAGGTCGGCCGTCTGCTCGCGGAGGCGGTCGTTTTCGTCGTAGTAAGCCACGCCGCGCGCCCTGCCCTGGGGCGTCAGCAGGATCTCCTTGGCCACCGACCGCGTCCGGAGTTCGCAGTTGCCGCTGGCGAGCGCTTTCGGAATCACCGTGTTTTGCGTGCCGTTCTTGGCGTTCAGCTCGCAGGCGAAGCCGACGCACCAGCGGCAGCGCATGCACGCCGGGCGGCCGTTATAGGGCAAGCTGTTGCGGAGCATCGGGATGTCGAACGGATGGAGTCCTAGGCGCAGTGCGGCGGGCTTGAGAATCCGGTACTCGAGGTTCGGCGGCAGCGGGGGCATCGGCAGAGGCTTCTTGCGCGGCGCTTTGAACGGGTCCGGCTCGACGTCGCCGGAGACGCCGATCTCGTACTCGGCCTTCTCGTAGTATGGTTCGAGGTCGTCGTAGCTGATGGGCCAGTCCTCGAGCGTGCTGCCTGCGACGGCGCCGTAGGTCGACTTCATGCGGAAGTCCTGCGCCATGAAGCGCCAGGCCATGGCGCCGTAGCTGGCCGTGCCTCCGCCGACACACATGGCGTTGTTGTGATAGGCGCCGCGGCTGGGATAGACGATCTCTTCGGAGCCGTCCCGGTTGACCTTGACGCGCGGGTTGCCTTCGTCCTCCGGGCCGAAGGAGGCGCCGAGCACGGAAGTGCGCTGGTTGCGCAGATCGTCTTTGGCGCACTCGTAGGGCCTGACCCACCGGCCCCGCTCGAGCAGCACGACCTTCATGCCGGCCACGGCCAGCTCCTTGGCCACGACGCCGCCGCCCGCGCCCGAACCGATCACGACCGCGTCGACGTGCTTCATCGCTGCCGCCCCCGCACCGGCGGATGGGGGATGCCGAGCATCCGCCAACTGGCGAACTCGCGGTTGCCGCCGTGGCGGGGATCGCCGTAGAAGCCTTGCATCGTGTGGTCGGCGATCATCCGGAAAAAGGCGGTCTTTTCGCGCTCGGCGAGGAGCGCCTTCTGCTGGTCGAACGCGAGCCCGGCGAAGCGCTTGCCGAACCGGCTGCGCGCCGCCTGGTCGATCTCGCGCAGGCCCTCGCGGTAGGCCGCCTGGAGAAAGCGGTAATGTCCTTTGAGCTGCCGGTCGAGGAAGTGGACCACGCCCACAGCCGCCGCCCCAGGGTCCTGATCCGGCGGGATGATCTGATCCGCGATGGCGGCCGCCGTGGCGGCTTCCTCTTCAGTGAAGAAGCGGTAGCCGCGCCCGGGGCGCGAGCAGCCGGCCGCCGGCAACGCCGCCAGGAAACTGCGGCGATCCAGAGATCTTGATCTTTTCATCCTGATCATGATACTACGCCCGGCCGCGTATAATGGAGCGTGTCCTTCGCCGGCGCCCGCGTGCTCGCGCTCGAGAGCCGGCGCGCGGCCGAGATGGCCGAATTGATCCGCCGCCAAGGGGGCGAGCCGTTCGTCGCTCCTTCGATGCGCGAGGCGCCCCTCGAAGACCACGCGGAAACCTTCGCCGCCGCCGCGCGTCTGCTGGCGGGCGAATTCGATATGGCGATCTTCCTGACCGGCGTGGGCGTCCGCGCCCTCGCCCGGCTCCTGGAGGCCCGCTACGGACCGGAGCGCTTCCCGGCCGCCTTGCGGCGGCTGACCGTAGTGGCGCGCGGGCCCAAGCCGGTCGCCGCCTTGCGCGAGCTGGGGGTGCCGGTCACGGTGAAAGTGCCGGAGCCGAACACCTGGCGCGAAATCGTCGAAGCGGTTCGAAATCGTCCGGAACGGCGCATCGCGGTGCAGGAGTACGGGCGCCCGAACCCGGAGCTCGTCCGGGCGCTCGAAGAGCTGGGCGCGGCGGTGACGCCGATTCGCGTCTATCAGTGGCGGTTGCCCGAAGACACCGGACCGCTTCGTGAGGGGGTCCGGCGACTCGCCGCAGGCGAGTTCGACGTCGTCCTGTTCACCACGCCGGTTCAGGTCGTTCACCTGTTCCAGATCGCCGAAGAGGAGGGGCTGGGCCGCGCCGTGCGCGAGGCTTCGAGCGCGCCGTCATCGGATCGATCGGCCCGGCG
>JBBIMZ010000114.1:0-9168 GCA_037444135.1 Solibacteraceae bacterium | reverse complement strand
GAGCGCTTGCCTGGCGGCTACGACACCGTGATCGGAGAGCGCGGAGTGAAGCTCAGCGGGGGGCAGCGGCAGCGGATCGCCATCGCGCGCGCGATGCTGAAGAACGCGCCGATCCTGATCCTGGATGAAGCGACGTCGCATCTGGACTCGGAGTCCGAGCTGCTGGTGCAGCGGGCGCTGGCGAACTTGATGGCGAACCGGACCGTGATCGTGATTGCCCATCGGCTTTCGACGGTGCGCCGGGCGGACAAGATCGTCGTGCTCGAAGGCGGGCGCATCACCGCAATCGGCACGCACGAGCAACTCGTTGCGGGCGGGGGCATCTACCAGCGCCTGCACGAGCTGCAATACCTGGAGCCGGATGCGTGGGTGAACTCCTAGGCCAGTCCGAGCGCCCGGTCCGGAGCATGACGGGCTTCGCCCGAGTGCGGAAACTCGTGGCGGAAGGCGAGCTGGTGGTGACGCTGAAGAGTGTGAACCACCGAGGGCTGGACCTGCGCTTCTTCGCGCCGGCGGAACTGGACGCTTTCGAAAGCGCGATGCGTGCGATGCTCAGCCGGGCGCTGGGGCGGGGGCATGTGGAAGTGCGGATCGCCCTCACGCGAACTACGGGAGCCGGGCTGCTGGCGCTGAACCGGGGACTTCTCGACGCCTACCTGGCGGCGTTCCGGGAGGCCGCAGCGGCGGCGGGCATCGCGGCCGAGCCGGACCTCAACGCCGCGCTGCGACTTCCCGGGATGCTCATGTCGCCGCCGGAGCCGGAGTTGAGTCCGGCGTTGGAGGCGAGCCTGCGCGAGGCGCTCGAGGAAGCCGTGACGGCGCTGAACGAATCTCGCGCCCGGGAAGGCGCCGAACTGGCGCGCGAGTTGCGAGAGCGGGCGGCGGCGGTCCGCGGCTACGCCGGGCGGATCGAGCTGGTCCGGGAACGCTCGGCGCCGCATTTCCGGGAACGCCTGGAGCAGCGGCTGACCGAACTGCTCGGCGGGGCGGCGCCGGAGCCTGCGCGGCTGGCGCAAGAAGCGGCGATCCTGGCCGAGCGCAGCGATATCGCCGAGGAGATCTCCCGCCTGAAGTTTCACGCCGCCCAGCTCGAGGAGATGCTGGCGCGCGGCGGGGAAGTGGGCAAACAGGCCGACTTTCTCCTCCAGGAGATGCAGCGGGAAACGAACACGATCCTCTCGAAGACGACGGGTCTCGGGGAGGCGGGGCTGGAAATCACGGACCTGGCTCTGGCGGTGAAGGCCGAGATCGAGAAACTGCGCGAGCAGGCGCTGAATCTGGAATGACCGTCGTCTACATCATTTCGGCGCCCTCGGGTTCGGGCAAGTCGACGCTGGTACGGCGCGTGCTCGCCGAGGACCGCCGGCTCCTGTTCTCGGTCTCCTACACCACGCGCGCGCCGCGCGGCGCCGAGAAGCCGGGCGAGAGCTACCACTTCATCAGCCGGGAGGAGTTCGAGCAGCGGATCCAGGACGGGGAGTTCCTCGAATGGGCCGAGGTGTTCGGCCATTACTACGGCACTCACCGGAGCTATCTGGAGCGGGCTAGGGCGGAAAACCGGGATCTGGTACTCGACATCGACGTGCAAGGTGCGCGAAAATTGAAAAGAGAGATTCCAGACGCGGTAAGCATCTTTATTCTTGCCCCCTCCCGCGCCATTCTTGAGCAGCGCCTGCGGGCGCGGTCGGAGGATTCCGACGAAGTGATCGCCCGGCGGCTGCGCGAGGCGCGCGAGGAAATCCGGAATTTCCGCGATTACGACTACGTGCTGGTGAACCGCGAGGTCGACACGGCGGCGGCGGATCTGGCCGCCATCATCCGGGCCGAACGGCTGCGGCGGAGCCGTGTCGAAGAGGAGGTCCTGCCCATCCTGGCGAGTTTTGAGGCCGGGAGCTGACCGGGATCGCGGCGCCGGCCGGGAAGCGATTGAGAGCAATGGAGAAGTCAACACGAGCACCTTTGTATGCGATTCCGGACGATCCGGAACAGAGCACCTATCGGTTCATCATTGTCGCGGCCAAGCGGGCGCGCCAGTTGCAGGACGGTGCGCGTTCGTTCCTGCCCACGGCCTCCCGCAAGCCGACCGTGACGGCGATGGAGGAAGTGCGCCGGGGACTGGTCAAGTACTACGACCCGGTCCGCGAGGCCAAAGAGAGGCCTGAGATCCTTCCCCGGAGCAGTTAAGGAGGTTCGCCGCCATGAACGTCGTGCTCGGCATCGGCGGCGGAATCGCCGCCTACAAGGGGGCCGAGCTGGCGCGCCTGCTTCAGGAACGCGGATTCGGCGTCCAGGCGGTCATGACGGCGGCGGCGCAGGAGTTCATCCGCCCGCTGACGTTGGCCGCGCTCACCGGCAAGAAAGTCATCACCGGGCTGTTTGCCGCCGGCAGCGGCGAAGAGACGCTGGCGAGCGCCGTCGAGCACATCCGTGTGGCTCGGGAAAACCACCTGTTGGTGGTGGCGCCGGCGACTGCCGATCTGCTGGCCCGCTTTGCGCACGGCCTAGCCGATGATTTCTTGACCACGCTGTACCTTGCCTTCGCCGGTCCGGTCGTGCTGGCGCCGGCGATGAACACGCACATGTGGTTGCATCCGGCCACGCAGGCCAACGTGGATGTCCTCCGGCGGCGCGGCCATGCCGTCGTCGAGCCTGAGGAGGGGCCGCTCGCCTGCGGCATGACGGGCCCGGGCCGGCTGGCCGAGCCGGAGCGGATCGCCGACGTGGTGGCCGGTTTGGCTGGCCGGCGCAGGGACCTCGAAGGGGAGACGGTTCTGGTTACGGCCGGCCCCACGGAGGAGCCGATCGATCCGGTGCGCTTCATCTCGAACCGCTCGAGCGGCAAGATGGGCTTCGCGCTGGCGCAGGCGGCGGCGGCCCGCGGCGCCCGAGTGATTCTGATTTCCGGGCCCGTCAGCCTGCCCGAGCCCTTCGGCGTGACGCGGGTGCGCGTGCGGACGGCGGGCGAGATGCGCCAGGCCGTCCTCGATCATCTCGAGGAGGCCACAGTGATTGTCAAGGCGGCCGCCGTGGCCGACTACCGCGTGGCGCAAGTGGCCGCGCAGAAGATCAAGAAGACCGCGATGCGCCTCTCGCTCGAACTCGAGCCGACGCCCGACATTCTGGCGGAAGTGGGCCGGCGCAAGGGCGACCGGCTCCTGATCGGCTTTGCGGCCGAGACGGAAGACCTGGTTTCCGAGGCCCGACGCAAGCTCGAATCCAAGAACTGCGACTTGATCGTGGCGAACCTGGTCGGCGGCGAGGGCGTCGGCTTCGGCGCCGACGAAAACGAAGTGACCCTGGTGATGCGGACCGGGGAAGTGGCCCGGTTGCCGAGAGCCTCGAAGCTCGAGATCGCGCACGCGATCTTCGACCACGCGTTGAGGCTGCGCCTCGCGCTCCACGCCTCCAGATGAACCCGGAATTGCTGCGGCGTTACGTGGCCTTTTATCGGGATCTGGGCGTGCGCACTCTGTATCGCCGGGCGCAGCCAGCCGACTCGGCGGGCGAAGAAGCGGCCCCGTCGCAGCCTGTCGAGCAGCAGGCGTTGCTTGTCGGCCTGTTGCCGGACGTGGCGCCGGAGGGTGACACGCTGGAGAAGATCCGCGAGGAGATCGGCGACTGCCGCCGGTGCCGCCTGCACGAAGGGCGGACGAACATCGTCTTCGGGGTTGGCAACCCCCAGGCCAAGCTCGTCTTTGTGGGCGAAGGGCCCGGCGCCGACGAAGACGCGCAGGGGATTCCGTTCGTCGGCCGCGCCGGACAACTGCTGACGCAGATGATCGAAAACACGGCCCGAAAAGAAGGGATTCCGCTGCTCCGAAAAGACGTGTACATCTGCAACGTCGTCAAGTGCCGCCCGCCGGACAACCGTACGCCCTTGCCCGACGAGATGGAAATCTGCGGGCAGTTTCTGTACCGGCAGTTAGCGGTGATCCGGCCGAAGGCTATCTGCGCGCTCGGCGGAGTGGCGGCGCGCGCGCTGCTCGGAACCAAGGAGGGAGTGACGCGGTTGCGGGGCAAGTGGCACCGGTGGCGCGAGGTCCCGGTGATGGTGACGTACCATCCCTCCTACCTGCTGCGGCCCTACAATCAGAACGCCAAGCGCGAGGCCTGGGAAGACCTCAAGAAGCTGTTCCACTTTGTTTATGACTGAGCAGCGCCGCGGGCGGTTCATCACCTTCGAGGGGCTCGACGGCGCCGGCAAGAGCACGCAGATGGAGCTGCTGGCCCGGCGCCTGCGAGAGTCGGGGCGCAACGTGCTGGTCACCGCCGAGCCGGGCGGCACGCCGATCGGCGAGCAGATCCGGCGAATCCTGCTGGACCGGGCCAATGCCGGGCTGTCTCCGGTGGCCGAGCTGTTGCTGTATTTCGCCTCGCGGGCTCAGAACGTCGAAGAAGCGATTCTGCCGGCGCTCGAGCAGGGCCGGATCGTGCTCTCGGACCGGTTCACGGACTCGACACTCGTCTACCAGGGCTTCGGCCGCGGTTTGGGCGAGGAGGCCGTGAAGGCATTGGAAAGGATCGCTTGCCGGGGGTTGCAGCCGGATCTCACGATTTATCTGGACATCGACCTGGAGACCAGCCTGGCGCGCGCTTGAAGGCGAGCGGTCCGTCGAAACCCGCATGGAGGAGCAGTCTGCCGCGTTCTATCGCAGAGTCCGGGAAGGTTACCAGGTCCTTGCCCGGCGAGAGCCGGAGCGCTTCCGCGTCATCGACGCGCGGCGGGCGCCTGAGTGCGTGGCGGCGGACGTATGGCGGGCGGTCGAGCCCGTCCTGGGCGGTAGCGATGATTGAGAACTTTGCCGGCAACCGGCCCGTCGTGCGCGCGCTCGAGCGAATGATCGGCGAGCAAAGGATCCCGCAGACGCTGCTGTTTTACGGGCCGGAGGGCGTTGGCAAGGCGACCCTGGCCCGCCGCCTGGCGGCGGCGCTCGTCGGAGACGCCGACAAGATCGAGCAGGACGATCTGAGCCTGCCGCACAACGTCGAGCTTTTGGCCGAGCGTGAAAAGCTGGCTTCCGAGGATCGGGCCGAAGATCCCTTGGTGTTGGCAAGCCATCCCGACTTTCTTACGTTTCCGCCCGACGGTCCGCTCCGGCAAGTCTCGATCCAGCAGATGCGCCTGCTTAAAGAACGGGCCCAGTTCGGTCCGATGCGGGGCCGGTGGCGCGTTTTTCTGGTCGATCGGGTGGACCGGGCTAACGAGCAGGCGGCGAACTCGCTGCTGAAGACGCTCGAGGAGCCGCCTCCGTACCTGGTGCTCGTGCTGACGGCCAACAACGTTTACGACCTGCTGCCGACGATCCGGTCGCGCGCCGTGCAGTTTTATCTGGCGCCGCTGACAGCCGCCGAGATGCGGGAGTTCGCGCGTATGCGGCGCCTCGATCAGGCTGAGCGGCGCGTCGCGCTGGCGGGCGGCAGCCCGGGCGTAGCCGTGTCGCTTGACCTGGAGGCGTACGAGAAGCGGCGGGAGGCCATGCTCGCGCTGCTCGAAGCGGCTTCCGGAGCGGCTCCGTTCTCGGCCTGGGCGCCGTACGCCGAACGTCTGGCGGCCTCTCGCGCCGACAAGCTGGAGGCCTATCTGATGGCCGTGTACGTTCTTTTGGAGGATCTGGTACTCCTGCGCGAGGGCCGCGACGAGATCCCGGACGCGGACGTAAGGCCCCGCCTCGAGGCGCTCGCCGCGCGGGTCAGCTTCGAGTGGATCGAAGGCCTAGTGAGGCGGGTCGACAAGCTCATCGAGTTCGCCCGGCGCAACGTCCAGAAGAGCCTCGCCCTGGACGCGCTGGCGGTGGCCGGCCGGCGCTTTCTCGCGCCGGTGTTGTATCGTGGCTGACGGCGGGAACAGGGTTGCCTCATGGTGCGGCGCGGAGCGTTGCGGGTCGGGACCTCCGGCTGGACCTACGGCGACTGGAAGGGGCGCTTTTACCCCGAAGACCTCAAGCCGGCCGAGTACCTGACCTGGTATGCGCGCCGCTTCGATACGACCGAGATCAACTATTCCTTCTATCACCTGCCTCAGCCGAAGACGTTTGAGAAGTGGGCCGCGCAGACGCCCGAGAAGTTCGTCTTCGCGGTCAAAGTCAGCCGGTTCATCACGCACATCCAGCGTCTGGAGGACGTGCGGGAGCCCTGGGAGAAATTCCTCGAGCGCGCCGCCCATCTGGGGCGGAAGCTTGGGCCGTTGCTGCTTCAGTTCCCGCCGTCATTTCGCGCCGACCCCGCGCGTCTGGAGGCGTTTCTCGAGACCAGCCGCGAGCTCGGAGCGCGCCGGCTGGCCTTCGAGTTTCGTCACGCGAGCTGGTTCGTTCCGGAAGTCGCCTCGCTGCTGGCCGGGCATGACGCGGCCCTGGTGATCGCGCATTCTTCTCGCTATCCCTGCGCGCCGCCGGAGGCGACGGCCTCATTCGTCTACCTGCGCTTTCACGGGCCCAGGGAGTTGTTCGCCTCGCGCTATTCGGAGGCGGAACTGGAGGAGTGGGCCGAGCGCATCCGCGGCTGGCGGAGAGAGGGGCGTAGCGTGTACGCCTATTTCAACAACGACCGGTTCGGGTACGCCATCGAGAACGCCGAGATGCTCGCCGGTCTGTCAAGGAAGCCGAGCGGCACGAGAGGCGCTTCTCGGGGCCGGTGATCAGCGGGCGCCAAAGCGGAGGCGCGCCCTCAGGTACTCCCACAGCGTCGGGTGCGACCACAGCCTGGAAGGTCCCGCCGGCGGCGACACCGTGACCAACCGGTTCTCGAGAGCGTCGCGGACGGCCCGGCGCAACAGCGGCAGGCCGGCGGCGAGCTGGAGCACCGGATAGGTGACGAAATTGTCCTGCTTGGAAGGCGTCACTCTCGCCTGCGCCAGAACGGCTCCCGTGTCGATCCCCGCGTCCACCACATGGACCGTGACGCCGAACTGCTCAGCCTGTCCGGTCGCCAGCGCCCAATAGCCGCCATGGACGCCTCGAAACTGCGGAGTGATGCCGGCGTGGGTGTTGATGAAAACGGCGGGAATGCTGCTGAGAAGTTTTCGGGAAAGAATGCGCGTGGCGTTGATGACGACCACGCGCGGGCGCAGGCGCGTCAGCAGCTCGAGCGCCGAGTCGCTGTTGACGGAATCGACGTAGTGGACGAGTGCGGCCGGCGCTTCGGTCTCGTCCAGTGAATACGCGGCGCGGATCTGGCGGAGCCGCCCACGCGAGCGCAGGCGCAACCAGGGGATCACCGTGGCTTCGAAGAGCAGTTGGCCGGCCACCTTGCACCAGCCGAGCCGCCGCGCCCGCCGCCAAAGAAATGCCCAGGTGGACTCCGTCCCCTCGATCACCACGGCCCGGATCGCAACCATGTCTTTCAGTGCGTTATAGACGATCCAGGTGGACGGGTGCCGCCCTCCCAGAATGACCACCGCACCCGCGTCAACGCCCCAGCTCCCGGTCAGCATAGTCGGCCGCCTCGGCCATGTTCAGGCTGCGCATGCCGTAGCGGTCTCGAAGACGGGCGAAGTGTTCGAGGATGCGCCGCAACTGTTCGACATTCTCGTCCGTGTCTGCTCCGAAGTTGTGCGGATGCCACCATAGATGATAGACGAGTTTTCTCTTGGCGCACCAGGTCAGGCTTTGCCGGATGCGCCGCTCTTTCAAAGGTTCCAGCCAGCGCCGGGTGCGCGACCAGGGCCGGAGAATCTGGCTCGCCGCAATATTGGCGGGCAGGCCACCGCGGGAACGCATCTGTTCGAGGCGGTGGCCGTGATGACCCGTGAGATTCACATACGCATCCACCAGCCGGACGGCCCGGCGCAAGGCGCCATCGCGCTCAAGGACCGACGGAATCCAGACCCAGGAGCGCGGGTTTCCCCGGAAGGCGCGAATTCCGGCCGCGGCACACGCCTGCAGGTAGTCAGGCCTATATTGGTTGCGCGGGAAGACGATCGACAACGTGCGGCGGCCCGTCCGTTGGACGGCGATGGCGATGGCGGCCTCCAGATCCGCTCGGAACTGGCGTAGCGTTTGGCCCTTCTCCAGACAGTAATAATGCGAAAAGGTATGGCTTCCGAGCTCCTGGTGAGGCGTGGCGGCGATCGCGGCGATCAGTTCCGGGGCGAAATAGTAGCGCGGATCCGCCGCGTCGGCCGCCAGCGCCGGCAGCGCCGCATAGGGATCGAAGCGGCGCTGCTCGTAAGCCGGCAGATCTTTTGGAACGTGGTCTAGCAACTCCGTCACGTCGCGGAAATACAAGAAGCCGACCACCGCCCACGTGGCGTGAATCTCGTACCGGCGAAACAGATCCAAGAGCCGCGGCACCACTTGGTGAACCGCCAGAATGTTCGAGCCGTAGTCGTCGAGCGAGAGCAGGTCGCGCACGCCCCAGTAGAGCTCGAAGTCCAGCGAGATAATGAAGATCCCCGAAGACTGCATCCGCCGGCGCCCTATTTCGAGTGTGGGCCCCGCGGGCGGCGGCGGCAATAGGGCGGCCGGAGTGTACGTCCTAGTACCGCACGGCAGGAGAAACGATGCCAGTACAATTGAGGATCGGCGCAGGAGGGAACATGCGATCGTGGGTAATGAACTGGCTCGTGAGCACCGTGAGCCTGCTCGTGGCGGCGTGGATTATTCCCGGTATCCGGTTGAGCGGACCCGGGGCGGCGCTGCTGGCCGCCCTCCTCATCGGCTTCCTGAACGCGACCATCGGAGTGGTGCTGAAGATCTTGACGATCCCGCTGACGATCGTCACGCTCGGGCTGTTCCTCCTGGTGGTGAACGCCTTGATGTTCTGGCTGGCGGCGGCCATTGTGCCGGGCTTTTCCGTCCGTGGCTTTTGGGCGGCGTTCTTCGGCGCGCTGTTGATGAGCATCGTCGGAGTCATTCTGCGCCACGTTGTGATAGGGTGAGGGGTGCGCGGAACGCCGCTAGGAGCTCGCTGACGAATGAGGAAGCCATTCTACGGCTGGTGGGTGGGCGCCGGCTGCTTTCTGACGTTCGGAATCTCGACCGGGTTCCCGTATTACAACATCGCTTTCTTCTTTGATTATTTCCGCGACGATCACGGCTGGCCGATCAGCTTCGTCACCCTGGGGGCGCCGGTGGCCGTGCTGCTGACGATCTGGGCCGGGCCGGTGATCGTGCCCCGCGTCAGCCCGCGCATCCTGATTCTGGTCGGCCCCGGATTGACGTTCGTGGCCTT
>JBBIMZ010000113.1:0-9200 GCA_037444135.1 Solibacteraceae bacterium | reverse complement strand
CTTCTTCTCTTCGGTCTTTGCCTCTTCCGGGTTCTTCAAGGCGTTCTTGAAGTTGCGGATTCCTTCGCCCAAACCCTTGGCCACCTCGGGGATCTTCCGCCCGCCGAACAGCAGTACGGCGATGCCCTAAATGATCAACAGTTCCGGCAAGCCAATGGATCTCATGCGGCCTCCTAAATGTCACCTTCATTGTATGGACCGGCGGCGACCGGCGTCAAGCGGCGGCGATCGGCTATTATACCGGACATGAGCCTCCCGATCCTGCCCTGGCTTCTGCTCGGCGCGGCTTGCGCTCCGGCCGCCCAGCCGCCGGAGGCCAACTACGACGATTCGAAGGTTCCGCCCTACACGCTGCCGGACCCGCTCCTACTCTCGACGGGAGAGCGCGTCACCACGGCGGAGATGTGGGTGAAGCGGCGCCGGCCGGAGATTCTGGCACTCTTTGAGACGCACGTCTACGGCCGCCTGATGCCGCCGCTCAAGGCGACGACCTTCGAGGTCTTCTCGGTCGACCGCACCGCGCTCGGCGGCCGGGCGGTACGCAAGCAGGTGACGGCGCTCTTTACGGGCCGCTCGGACGGCCCAAAAATGGAGATTCTCATCTATCTGCCTGTCGGCGCCAGGGGCCCGGCGCCGCTATTTGTCGGACTGAATTTTCAGGGCAATCACGCCGTTCACCCGGACCCGGGCATCCGCCTCAGCCGGTCCTGGATGCGGCCGGGCAAGGGAGTGGTGGACAACCGGGCGACGGAAGAGTCCCGCGGCGCGGCCGCCGGCCGCTGGCCGGTCGAGAAGATCCTCTCGCGCGGCTACGGCCTGGCGACGATCTACTACGGGGACATCGACCCGGATTTCGACGATGGGTTCCAAAACGGCGTCCATCCGCTGTTTTACAAACCCGGCCAGAGCAAGCCCGGCCCCGACGAGTGGGGCTCGATCGGGGCCTGGGCCTGGGGTCTGAGCCGCGCGATGGACTACTTCGAAACAGACAAGGAGATCGATCATCGCCGGGTGGCGGTCATGGGCCATTCGCGGCTGGGCAAGACCGCTCTATGGGCCGGGGCTGGCGATCCGCGCTTTGCTCTCGTCATCTCGAACAACTCCGGCTGCGGAGGCGCCGCGCTGAGCCGCCGGCGGTTCGGCGAAACGGTCAAGCGGATCAATACGGCCTTCCCCCACTGGTTCTGCGACAACTTCAACCGCTACAACGACAACGAGGACGCGCTGCCCGTCGACCAGCACATGCTCATCGCGCTGATGGCGCCGCGCCCGGTCTATGTGGCCAGCGCCGAGCAGGATCTTTGGGCCGACCCGAAGGGCGAGTTCCTGGCGGCCAAACACGCCAGCCCCGTTTACCGGCTCTTCGGCTTGGAGGGGCTACCGGCCGAGGAGATGCCGCCCGTCAACCAGCCGGTGATGGGTACGATCGGCTATCACCTCCGCTCCGGCAAGCACGACGTTACCGAATTCGACTGGGAGCAGTACTTGAAGTTCGCCGACAAGCATTTCGGGCGGCAGCGGTGAAGTGGGATGAAGAAGCTGCGCAGCCACGACTGGTTCTTCGAGAAGGAATACTACGCCTTCGCCCGGCGCGCCTACCTGCGCTCGGAGGGTTTCAACGCCGACATTTTCGAGGATAAGCCGGTCATCGGGATCGCCAACTCCTGGAGCGAGCTCAACCACTGCAACCGGCATTTGCGGGAAGTGGCCGAGGCGGTCAAGCGGGGCGTCTGGAAGGCGGGCGGCGTGCCGCTGGAGTTTCCGACCATCTCACTGGGCGAGCCGTTCGTTAAGCCGACCTCGATGTTGCTGCGGAACCTGATGGCGATGGACGTCGAGGAGTGCATCCGCGGCTATCCGCTGGACGGGGTGGTGCTGCTGTGCGGCTGCGACAAGACGACGCCGGCGCAACTGATGGGCGCCGCGAGCGCCGACATTCCGGCGATCGTCGTTCCGGGCGGGCCGGCGCTGTCGGCGGTCTGGAAGAACCGGAAACTCGGCTCGGGCACCGACGGCCGCAAGCTGTACGACCTCCGGCGGCTGGGGCGGATCACCGACGAGGAGTGGTGCGAGCTGGAGGGCTCGATCGCCCGCAGCGCCGGCCACTGCATGGTGATGGGAACCGCCTCGACGATGACCAATCTGGCTGAGGCGCTCGGAATGACCCTGCCCGGCTCCGCGGCGATTCCGGCGCCCGATTCGCGCCGCCTGGCCGTGGCCGAGCTGAGCGGGCGGCGGATCGTGGAGATGGTCCGGGAGGACCTGCGGCCGTCGCGGATCCTGACGCGCGAGGCGTTCGAGAACGCGATCACCGTCGCCATGGCGCTCGGGGGCTCCACCAACGCCGTCGTCCACCTGATCGCTATCGCCGGCCGCCTCGGCGTCGACGTGACGCTCGAGGATTTCGACCGGATCTCCCGCCGGACGCCCTGGATCGCCAACATCAAGCCTTCCGGCGAGTATCTGATGGAGGACTTCTTCTACGCCGGGGGGCTGCCGGCGGTGATGCGTGAAGTTCTGCCGCTGCTTCACGGCCGTTGTCTGACGGTGAACGGCAAGACGGTGTCCGAGAATGTGTCCGCGGCGGCCTGCCACAATCGCGAGGTGATCCGGGCGCTGGAGGCGCCGCTTCAGCCCGAAGGCGGCACGGCGATCCTGCGCGGCAATCTCTGCCCGCGCGGCGCCGTCATCAAACAGACGGCGGCCTCGCCGCATCTGCTGGTGCACCGGGGCCGGGCCTATGTATTCGAGCGCTACGAGCAGATGAAGGAGGAGATCGACCGCGAAGATCTCCCGGTGGACGAGCATTCCGTGCTGGTGATGAAGCACTGTGGGCCGGTCGGAGGGCCGGGCTTTCCGGAATGGGGCCATATCCCCATGCCCAAGGTGCTGCTCGAGCGCGGCATCCAGGATATCGTGCGGATCTCCGACGCCCGCATGAGCGGTACGAGCTTCGGCACGGTGGTGCTGCACGTAGCGCCGGAGGCGGCGATCGGCGGCCCGCTGGCCATCGTGCGCACCGGCGACGAGATCCTGCTCGACGTGCCGAACCGCCGCCTCGAACTGCTCGTGCCGGAGGCGGAGATCGCGCGCCGGCTGGCCGCCTATGTGCCGCCGGCCCCTGCCTATGAGCGCGGCTACGGCCGGCTGTTCCTCGAGCATGTCACTCAGGCGGACCAAGGCTGCGATTTCGACTTCCTCCTGCCGGTGCGGCGCCCGGATCAGTAGTCGACGCCGACGAGGAACAGCCCGCAGGGCGGCACGGTCGGGCCGGCTTTGACTCCGGCGGGGGCTTCGAGCAGTCGCCGGAGTTCCCGTTCGCCGACGTTACCCTTGCCCGCCTCGAGCAGCGTGCCGACGATGTTGCGGACCATGTGCTTGAGGAAGCCGTTGCCGCGGACGCGGTAGATCAGGCGGTCGCCGCGGCGCTCGAGACGGGACGAAAAGATCTTGCGAACCTTGCTCAGGCCGAGCGCGTCGCTCTTGTCGGAAGCGGCGAACGCGCTGAAGTCGTGCTCGCCTTCGAGCAGCGGCGCCAGCGCCTCCATCCGGGCGACATCGAGAGGATAGGGATAGTGGTGCAGATAGCGGCGCTCGAACGGCGGGCAGATTTCAGCGCGCCAGATCCGGTATTCGTAAATCTTGGCAACGGCGTCGCGGATGGGGTGGAAGTCCGCCGGCGCCTCTTCGACGCTCAGGATCCGGATGGCGGGCGGCAACAGGCGGTTCATGGCGCGCCGGAGGTTGGCGGCCGGGATCGGATTGCGCAACGGGAACGCCGCCACCTGCGCCAGCGCGTGGACGCCGGCATCGGTGCGTCCCGAACCGGTCACGGACACGGGAGCACCTTCGATTTCGGCGAGCACGCGCTGGAGTTCGCCCTGAATGGTGGGCAGGCGGGGCTGCGTCTGCCAGCCGTGGAACTCGGTGCCGTCGTAACAAAGCGTGACTTTCAGACGCCTCATTCATTCAGACGCGCGCGGAGGGTTGCCGCGCAACACGTGCCCACTATACCATTGAGAATTCAAGGAACAAGACTCGCTTCGCTGTTCGTAATCTACCAAGAGGCCTCAAAGCCGATCACAGGAATCCAACGCGAATGAGAACCCTACGATCTTTGACAGCCGTCACTGGTGTGATGTTGCTCCTGGCGCCCGGCGCTCCGGCGCAACAGTGGTCCTGGCAGCGGCGCCAGCATTCCTGGATCAAAGACCCATATGCGCCGAAACAGATCGATCCGGTCAGGCTGGAGAATTCCGAGCGGATCGAAAGACTGCTGCGAGCCGGTAACCTGTACCTGTCGCTGAGCGACGCCGTCGCCCTGGCGCTCGAAAACAACCTGGACATCGAGCTCCAGCGTTACGGTCCGCAGATCGCCGCCGCCGACCTGATGCGCGCGCAGGCCGGCGGTCTGCTGCGCGGCGTGCCGCAAGCGGTTCAGGCCGGGCCGGAAACGGTGACGGCCCAAGTGACCGGTACGGCGCCGGGCACGGGCGCCGGCGTCCGCACGACGGCGACGACGGCCCCGGCGGTGGCCGACACCGGCGGGGGCGTCTCGGCCACGGAAGCCGGCGGCGCCGTTATCACGCAGACCGGCGTCGCGACGCCTCCGCTGGATCCGCGGATTTTTTTCAGCTACAACTTCGCGCACCGCTCCAACCCGCTCAGCAACACGATCACCACCGGCGTCACCTCGCTGGTGTTCGACTCGCACACCGGCAACATGGGCTTCGAGAAGAACTGGCTCACCGGCACGGGGATCAGCTTCGGCTGGAACAACAATTATTTCGAGAGCAACAACCGGCGCAGCGATCTGAATCCGTCTTTTTCGGGCAACTACCAGCTGCGCATCACGCAGCGTCTCCTGCAAGGCTTCGGAAGGGCGGTGAACAACCGTAACATCCGCATCGCACGGAACAATTTGCGGGTCTCCGACCTCGTATTCGAGCAGCAGGTGATCGCGACAGTGTCTTCCGTGGTAAAGCTCTACTGGGACCTGGTGACCTTTGTCGAGGACGTGAAGGTGAAACGGCAGGCGCTGGCCCTGGCCGTGAAACTCTACGAGGACAACAAGAAGCAGGTGGAGATCGGCACCCTGGCGCCGATCGAGATCGTCAGCGCCGAAGCGCAGGTGGCGCGGCGCCAGCAGGAGCTCACCGCTTCCGAGACGCGACTGTTGCAGCAAGAGACGGTTCTCAAGAACGTGCTTAGCCGAACGGGGGTGGAGAGCCCGGCGCTGGCGGCGGCGCGGATCATCCCGACCGATCGCATCCAGATCCCGGCCGAAGAGGCGGTTCCGCCGCTGGAAAAACTGGTCGAGACGGCGCTCGAGAACCGGCGCGAGCTCCAGCAGACGCGCATCAATATCGAGAACACAAGGATCGGCATGGCGGGCAGCCGGAGCCAGCTGCTGCCATCGCTCGACGCACAGGTGTTCTTCAACAACAACGGTCTGGCGGGCGAAGCGAACTACCTGGCGCAACCGCCGTTTATCCCGACCGTCGATCCCCTGGTGGCCGGCGGTTTCGGCACCACGCTGGCGCAGATCTTCCGCCGCAACTTCCCCGATTACGGCATCGGGTTCCAGCTCAATATCCCGATTCGAAACCGCTCGGCGCAGGCCGACTATATCCGGGACTCGCTGCAACTGCGCCAGCAGGAGCTGCGCCAGCGGCAGTTGCTCAACAACATCCGCGTGCAGGTGCAGAACGCCCAGATCGCGCTCGTGCAGGCCCGCGCGCTCTACAACGCGGCGGTCAAAGAGCGCATTCTTCAGGAGCAGACGCTTGAAGCCGAGCAGAAAAAGTACGCTCTGGGGGCCTCGACGGTCTTTTTCGTGATTCAGTACCAGCGCGACCTGGCGCAGGCTCAGTCGAACGAGGTGGCGGCGATGGCCGCTTACATGAAGGCGAGAGTGGACTTGGATCAGGCTCTGGGGACGACGCTGGGGACCTACAACATATCGATCCAGGAAGCGCTGGCGGGACGGGTTTCGCGGCCGCCGTCGCCGCTGCCGCCGCCTCAGCCGTAGCCGCATCCGGATTCCGTTCCAAACCGGCTCTCGAGTGCCGGAACGGCACGCCGGTGGCGGTGATGCTGCGCCGACGGCGGACCCCAAGCGCCACATTGTCAACACGATGCAATCTGGCATGACGATTGCTCCGCGGAGGATGATGCAACCAGGCAAGGGCTCAAGGAATGGAAAGGTTGACCCCCTTGTGAACCCCTCTAATCTGAACTCCAGCCTGCAACGAGTCCCCTGACGCACCCCCCGGACAATCCTTCCCAACCTCGATTCCTTGAGTCCTTCTTGCCCTGGAACGCCAAGGGAGCGGCGGCGAGAATTTGCCGCTGCCACAAATCGGTCAGTGGCTCCGATGATTTGTCCGGTAGTGGAAGATTTCTGAAGGAGGCCGTTCGCGGTTGCGCCGGGTCTGGAGCATGCGCTCCCTGGCGGCCGCGACGCCCTCGGCGAGCGGCTCGCCGTCGACCTCGACCGACCCCCAGCTGAAGAGGATCCACGAGCGCGCCATCGAGCGGATCTGATAGTCCCAAAGCACCTCGGAGATATGCTGGAGGCGCCGTTGGGCGCCGGCGCCGGACTCGTCCGGCAGCAGCAGAACGAATTCGTTCTCGTCCATGCGGAAAGCGGCGTCCCGCGCCTCGAGGAGCGATCCGATCAGTGTTTCGACGCCGTGCGCGCTTTGGTCGTCTTCAGCTCTGACGCGCTCGGCGCGCTGCTCGCCGCGTGTGACGCCGACCGCGACAACTACGCCGCGGAAGAGCTCCTTTTGCTGGAGGAGGCTCTCGAGCGCCGCGCGGTCATGGATCCCCGGATTTATCGGCAGGGTGGGAGATGGAGCCGGAACGGGTGTCGGCGGTTCGAGCTCGCCTGCCGCTTCGCTGGAAACCTCCGGCGATACGTCCAAAGGTTCCGGGGCAGGCGCGACCGCCGCCGTGAACACCTCCTCGAAACGCACCGGTTCGGAGGCGGCCCTCGCTGCCGGGGAATCCGAGACAATCCCTGCCGCCGCAGCCGGCGCCGGCTGCGTGTGTTCTATCGGACCGGCGTGTTCGGCGGCAAGATCGGGAGGCACTTCCATTGGAGTGACTTTGGCCGCGATCAGCCGGCGCGGGATCACCTCTACGAGCCTGTGAGCCGGCGGTTCGGGCGTCGGCGCGGGCGCAGCTCTTTCCGTCGTGGATCGGCCGTTGTCAGCCGGTCGCGGCCGGTAGGCGGACTCCGGTGCCGGCGGGCGTTTTGCTTCGGCGGGCGCGGACTTACCCAGGCGCGCCAGACGCTCGCGCTCCTCTTGCCGGACGGTGAGTTCGATGTTGCGTTCCCGCAGCACTTCGTTGTTGCCCTTGAGGAAATCGCAAATGAAGGCGACAAACAACGCGCCGAGAACCAGCAGCAAGCTGACGAAAACCTGAAGCTCGATGGAATCGAGGTTCATGACCGGCTGAGATTCTATCGGCCGGTCCCCCAAGGGCGAATAGAGCAGCAGGCGCCGGTCAGATCGGGAACCGCCCGCGGCGCACCGTCCGCGTGTCGGTCTTCTTGCTGGGCTGGGGGCCCTCGCCGGCGCCGAGGGAATGCCGGTAAGGCAGCGGGCCGAAATTGAGCTCTTCGGCGGTGAACGTGAGCGGGCGGTCGAGCACCATGTCGAGAGTCGTCCCCTTGGCCAACAGGGCGTCCGGACCGCGCGTCAAGAGCACGCCGACTAGGCCCGCCGTGGCGCCCGCCGCCGCGCCGATGCCGAGGCCTTTGCCGACGTTGCCGCCCACCGCTCCGGCGATCGTGCCCACCGAAGCCCCGGTCGCGGCCGCCTCGCCGACGTTGCGCGCGTCGCCGGATTTATTGCCCTCGCTCCGGATCGTGCCCTCCTGCCGGTCCAGATCCTCGCTGGCGCGCCCGTCCAGGCTGCCGATCCGGGCCCGGAAATCCCGCGTCACTCCGTTGGGCAACGTCAGCGAATCGAAGCGCACGTAGAGCTCGCCGCGACCCTTGACTCTCCCGGGCCGCTTGACGCTCGTCACCGTTCCGGCCACGTAGCTGCCCGGAGGGATCACGATGCGGCCGTTGGCCATCACCGGAAACACGGTCTCCAGATAGATGCGGTCGCCGACGGCCGAATTTTTCGTGCTCACGCTGTTGATCATGGCGAGCGGCACCCGGGTGCCAGGCTCGAGCACATAAACCTCGGGCGTAGCCGCAGGCGGTCCCGGCGCGGCGGGGCTTTCCTGCGCCAGGATCGCGAGGCCGCTCAACGCGAGAACGAAGAGAAATCTCATCTCTCCCCCTTCGGAGTTATTGTACTCCACACCCTTACTAACGCAGGCAGGGGAGGAAAGGTTGCGCGCGGCCTCAGCGGCCTTGGACGGGCAGGTACAGGCCGGGGGGACTCATCTCCTCGCCGACGGCGACGCGCACTTCGGGACGATCCCCCGTGGTCTCCGGCAGACGCAAATTGAGTTGATAGAGTCCGGCAAAGCCGGCCGTGACGCCTGCGTAGAGGATCCGCTTGGGGTCGACCGGCGCGCCGTCCAGAAACACGTTTAACTCCGACAGGCGTTTGAGAGGCAACGGCAAGCGAGGAATTTCCCCGGGATCAAGCGGCAGGACCACTTCACCCAGGCCGGTGGCATACAAGACGATCACCTCGCCGGGCCGCGCCGGATTGCTCGGGGATGCCACCGAGCCGTCGGCCCGCACCGCGATCGCCGTCTCCGGATCCAGTTGATAGAGGGCCGGAGCGGCGCTGCGAAGCCGGATATGCACCTCGGGCCCGGCCCGGCCTTCCTGGATGAGTTGGAGCGTGGCGTCGCCGGGGACAAGATTGGCGGGCACCAGCAGGTTGATTTGCGTCGGCGAGACGAAGTAAATCCCGGCGGGGATATTGCGTATCAACACGCGAACGCCTGTGCCGGGCAGCGCGGTGGGAAGGCGGCCGGCACTCAGATCTCCAGGCATGAGTGCGCGGGTCGCATAGGCCAGATTCTCGCCGTAGAGGGTGACGATGGTATTGGGCGCGAGGGCTCCGGAAAGGTTGTTCGCACTGTTGACGATGCTGGCGGCGGAGTAGGCCGGCGCCGCGTACCTTGCCGTCTCCCCGGCCGGCACTAACAGCGGGGAAACAAGCGCCGCCAGCAGCCGTAGGGCTGCTCGCATCGGATACCGGACGAACAGGTGACGACTT
>JBBIMZ010000112.1:0-9210 GCA_037444135.1 Solibacteraceae bacterium | reverse complement strand
GTCCCACAGCACGAACCGCTTGATAGCGCGGAAGATCCCTTGCCGCATCGCACTCCCAGTGTATCAGAGGCGGCCGCCCGGCCCGCTAGAATTCCAGCGTCTCGATCAGCCGCCCGAGCTCGGCTTCGAGGGCCGCCTTTTTCTGCCGCAGCTCGGCGAGCCGGTCGCGCAGCGCGGTCAGCTTCGCTTCCTGTTCGGCCAACTGAGCGGCGTACTTCTGCACTTGCCCCTGCTGGCCGCTCACGCGGTTGAGGCTGGCGATGTTTTCCCGGAGCCGCTGCTGGTCTTTGTCGAGCTCGGCCCGCTCGCCTTCGGCCTGAGCGATCTCGCGGTCCGTCACGGCGATGACGTTCTTCTGGGAAAGAATCCGCTCGAGCTGCGCCCGGGCTTGCGGATTCACCTCCTTGTTTTCCACCAGCGAGGCCAGGAAACCCGGCGTCTGGTTCACCAGCGCGTAGGTGCTCGTGAGCACGCGCTCCTCCTCGACGGGAAACTTCTCTGTCGCGCCCGGTCCCAGCTTGACCTCGAAACGCCAGGCGTTCGTCGAGGTTTCCACAGGCTTCTGGTTCAGGAGTTTGTAACCTTGTCGCACCGGGTGTTCGATCACGAGTAATTTGGGTTTCTGGTCCACGTTGCGAATCGTGTAAGTGCGTGTCTCGCGCATCGCCGATGTGGCCGTCAGGACGCCCCGGCGCAGATGCACTTCGCGCACCCGGGCGGCGCTGGAGTCGAGCTGCGTCGTCAGGCGCGTGCCGAGATCGACCCCGTAGCTGATCAGGCGCCTGTCGCCGGCCTTGAGGGTCTCCAGGAGGGCCTCGCCGGCGTAGGCGCCCTCGTCGAAGATCGTCATCGGCCCCCCATCGAGCGTCTTGCCGGTTGCGTTGGTGATCTCGGCGGCGTGGCGGGGATGCAAGGTGTCGGCGGGCGTGTAAATCAGCAGCCGGCGCGCGGCGATCTTCTGCTGAACGAAGGGCAACATCACGGACTGGCCTTGGCCCACGGTCACGGGCGCCTCAAAGCGGTACTCGAACAGCTCTCCCCGCTCGCGTCCCTCGGCCGGCGCCACGACGGTGCTGGCGAGATCCCGTCGTTCGGCGGCCTGCGGGGCTGCGGCAGGGGGCGCAGCAGCCAGTTGCCGGAGCCCTTCGGGGCGCACCCGGGGCGCTGCGGCTTCCGCAACCACTCCCCCGACCACGCCGCCCTCGTGCACCACGGGCGCTTCGGCGCGCTCTTCAACCAGTTCGCCCGACGGGCGGCTCACCCAGCGCGGCTCGTACAATCGGCTCACGAACGAGATCGGCCGTCCCGACACCAGCGCCAGCTTCACCTTGGTCCAGTCCTCACCGCTCGTGTTGTCCACGATCGCCCAGCCCTCGAGCAGCGGGTCGCCCGTCTTGGAGAAGATCAGCCGGTAACTGGACTTCCATACCGGCACGGGAATCATGTAACTGACGGCGATCCCGCGGCGGCCCGTGTCGCTCGAATCGATGTAGAGGCGGCGCTTATCCGTCGAGCGGCCGCCGGCGACGAGCGCCAGATATTCTTTGAGCTGGAGCTGGAGCCGGGGATCGGTCAGGCGGATCGACGAAGCGGCCGACAGATCGAGCGTGCGCAGTTCGCCGCTGTCGAGCAACACGGTGACCTGTTCCCGCTCAGCCTGCTCGCGCGTGGCCTGCTGGAGCCGCGCCCCGACGACGGCGCCGGTCACCGTTTCCCCGCCGAACCGCAGCTCGATCCACTCGCCTTTGAGCTGGTCGAGCAGCTTCGACAGCGGCTGGCCCGCTTCGATCCGCCACGGCAGTTCCGCCAGCTTCCGCTCCAGCGGCTCGCTGGCGTCGTAGCGCACCGCGGCGATGCGGTCGCCCCCGGTCGTTTCGACCGTCAACGACTTCAGCACGTCGTCCATCTCGGAGGCTTTGAACTCCAGCCGCGCCGATTCGCCCGCCGCCAGCTCGCCGGCCCGCTCGAAGTAACCGACCCCGTTCTTGTACAGGACGACCGTGCGCACCGAAAGCTCGGCCGCGCCGGCGCCCAGCCACCCCAGAAAGAAGAACACCGTGATCGCTTTGCCGGTCATGCTCTAACGGACGCCGGCCGGCCCGCCGGAGTTCCCTCCTTACTCGCCCATGACTTTGACGATGACCCGCTTGCGGCGCTGTCCGTCGAACTCGGCGTAGTAAACCTGCTGCCACGGGCCCAGATCGAGCCTCCCGTCGGTCACCGGCAGGATGACCTGATGGTGCACCAGAAGGCTCTTGAGGTGGGAGTCGCCGTTGGTTTCGCCGGTACGGTGGTGCCGGTAGTCCTGCCGGAAAGGCGCCAGCTTCTCGAGCCACTCGTCGATGTCGGCGAGCAAGCCGTCTTCGGCGTCGTTGACCCAGACCCCTGCGGTGATATGCATGGCCGAGACCAGGACGATGCCCTCCCGTATGCCGCCTTTTCTTACCGCTTCTTCCACTTTGTCGGTAATGTTGACGTATTCGCGATGTTTCTTCGTGTGGAACCAGAGATACTCGGTGTGGAAGCGCATACTCCGGATCATAGCGCGGCCGAGCCTCTGCTATTCGGGCCGAACCGCCGCGCCTCAGCGCACCTTGCCGCGCCCCGCCACCGGCCAGACCGCTTCGATCAGTCCGTTGCGAACCGCGTAGACTTCGTCGTGGTGGTTGATCGTCACCCCTTGATGCTGCGGCACCACCGAAAGCCGCTCGCCGACCCGGAACTTATGGCGGCACGCACTCACATCCACGTGGCCGTGCTCGACCGACATCGCATAGATGCGCGCCTCCGGATACTCGACGATATAGCCGTACGGGTTAGGGGGATTCCGCTCGAAGGTCTTCTGCCCGCCGTCGATGATGATGCGGTCCGGCGTCGGCGTACTGACGACCGTCACGATCATCCGCGTGGCGCAGGTGACCGGGTTCGGCGGGTTCGTCGTGGTGTTGATGCGCCGTAGACCTTCGAAAGCGTACGAGCCGCTCCGCGTCACGTTGCAGCCGATCTGCTTCGAAACCGCTTCAGCGCCCGTGCCGCCGCCGCTGATCTCCTCGAGCGGCAGGCCGGCCTTGCGGAACAGATCGATCGTCTCCTCCATGAAAGGCTTGGCCTCGGCCCGGCTCGGATAGGTCATCACCCCGCGCAGTTCGAGGTGCGGCATCCGGGCCACTTTCTGCGCCAGGTCGACGGCCGCCTGCGGCGATTGGACCCCGGTCCGCTTGCCGCCCGTGTCGAGTTCGACCAGCACCCGCACCTTACCGCCGTCGCGCTTGAGCTGGTCCGAGATGCCCTGGGCGGTGATTTCCGAATCGACGGCCACAGTCATCTGCGCGCGCTTGGCCAGACGGGCGAGGCGCACCAGTTTCTGCTCGCCGACGATGTTGTAGGGGACCAGAATCGTGCCGTCGATGCCCGCCGCCACCATGACCTCGGCCTCGCCGAGTTTCTGGCAGCAGATGCCGACAGCGCCCTGGCGCAGTTGCCAATGGGCGATTTCCGGAATCTTGTGAGTCTTCGTGTGCACTTGCAGGGGAATCCCTTCCCGGCGGCAGAGTTCCTGCATCTCGCGGAGATTCTTCTCCAAGATGTCCAGATCGATCACCATCGCCGGGGTGTCCAGATCGTCGATCGTCCGCAGGCGGCCGCTGTGGTGCGAGACGCTTCCGGCGGCGCGGCTGAGCGCGGCTAGCGGCGCCACCCGCAACCAAGCGCGGCGGCTCCAGCCTTGCAAGACACGGGACAGACGCCATGTCATGGCTTCAGTATACGGCGGCGGTCCGGCGCAGGTCCCGCGATCTGTTAACCTCGTGTAGTTGTGTCGCTCTACCGGGTCGGAAGCAATGCACCCTCGCCGTCGAAATCCCTCTTCCCGATTTGGCTGGCTGGCCGTGGTGGCGCCGCTGCTGGTGGTCTGGCGCAGCGGCATGGTATACGCCGAAAGCGCCGATAAGGCGGTCTCGCCCAGGACCGGAAAGGAAATCTACCGGGCCGCCTGCGCCGCCTGTCACGGCCCCGACGGCCGCGGAGCGCCCCGCTCGAGCGTCGGCTTTGACCAGCCCTTGCCGGACTTCACCGACTGCCGCTTCGCGGCGCGCGAACCGGAGGTGGACTGGATGGCTATCGTTCACCACGGGGGCCCGGCGCGCGGCTTTTCCGAAATCATGCCCGCCTTCGGCGAGGCGCTCACTTCCGAGCAGATCCAGGAAGTCGCCCGCTACCTGAGGAGTTTTTGCCGCGATGCGAGCTGGCCGCGCGGCGAACTGAACCTGCCGCGGCCGCTCGTCACCGAGAAAGCCTTCCCGGAGGATGAGGTCGTGATCACCACCAGCATTCCGGCCGAAGGGGAGCCGGCTTTAGGCCAGGAGATCGTCTATGAGAAGCGTTTCGGCCCCCGCAACCAGCTCGAGGTGAAAGTGCCGTTCGGGTTCCAGCACCCGGCCGGCGGCTCCTGGTCGGGAGGCGTGGGCGATCTGGCGCTGGCCTGGAAGCGGGCGCTGTTCCACAGTTTCGCGAGCGGCTCGATCTTCAGCGTCAGCGGCGAGGCCAGGTTGCCCACCGGCGACAAACGTCGCGACTTCGGCGCGGGCGTCACCGTCTTTGAGACCTTCGCCACTTACGGCCAGATTCTGCCGCGCGACAGCTTCGCCCAGTTTCAGGGCGGCTTCGAACTGCCCACGCATACCGACGACGCTCTGCGGGCGGCCTTCTGGCGCGGTGTGTTCGGCAAGACGTTCACGCAGGGAGGCGGCTTCGGTCGCGCCTGGTCACCGATGGTCGAGCTGCTGGCGGACCGCGACCTGGTGCGGGGCGCTCCTGTCAACTGGGACTTGTTGCCGCAGTTGCACGTGACCCTCAGCAAGCGGCAGCACATCATGGCCAACTTCGGCGTCCGGTTTCCCCTCAACAACGCCGGCGCGCGCACCACGGAGATCCTGTTCTATCTGCTGTGGGACTGGTTCGACGGCGGGCTCAACGAGGGGTGGTAGCGATGCGCCCCGCTCTCGGAACCCTCCTGCTGGCCGCCGCCGCGATCGGGGCCGGCCGCGTCGACCGCCGGCCGGAGCCGCTGTTTCAAACCTCCGACCGCTGCCTCGCCTGCCACAACGGACTGTCGACGCCGTCCGGCGAGAACGTCTCGATCGGCTTCGACTGGCGTCCCACGATGATGGCCAATTCGGCGCGCGACCCCTACTGGCACGCCGGCGTGCGGCGGGAGGTCTTGGATCACCCCGACGCCCGGACCCTGATCGAAGACGAATGCGCCACCTGCCACATGCCGATGGCGCGCTTCGAATCCCGCCGGGCCGGCCGCCCCGGCCGGGTCTTCGCCCACTTGGGCTTCGACGCCGCCGACGCCGGCGATCGCCTGGCGGCCGACGGCGTCTCCTGTTCGCTGTGCCACCAGATCACGGATCAAAAGCTAGGCACGCGCGAGAGCTTCGTCGGCGGCTTCGTGATCGACAGTGAGCGGCCTCGCGGCCGGCGCCACGTCTACGGCCCGTTCCAAATCGAAGCCGGACTCAGCCACATCATGAAGACCTCTTCCGGCGGCTTTATCCCGACCCAGTCCGAGCACCTTCGCCAATCCGAGTTGTGCGCCACCTGCCACACCCTCATCACCCAGGCTCTCGGTCCGAAGGGCGAAGTCATCGGCGAGCTGCCCGAACAGGTGCCGTACCAGGAATGGCTCCACAGCGCCTACCGGGAAACGGCCAGTTGCCAGTCCTGCCACATGCCCGCCGTCAAAGAGGAGGTCCCGATCGCCAGCGTCCTCGGGCCGCCGCGGGCCAAAGTTTCTCGCCACGTCTTCGTCGGCGGCAACTTCTTCATGCTCCGTATGCTGAACCGTTTTCGGGACGAGCTGGCCGTGGCCGCGCTGCCGCACGAGTTCGAAGCCGCCGCGGGGCGCACGCTCGCTTTCCTCGAGACCCAGACGGCTCGCCTCACCATCGCCCGGGCCGAGCTTCGCCACGGCCGGATCGAGGCCGACGTGGGGGTGGAAAACCTCGCCGGACACAAGCTGCCGACCGCCTACCCGTCACGTCGCGCCTGGCTCCGGGTTCTCGTGCGAGACGGCGCCGGCCGCGTCGTCTTCGAGTCCGGGGCGCTCGAGCCGACCGGATTGATCCGCGACAACGACAACGACCTTGATCCGAAGCGTGTCGAGCCTCACTACCGCGAGATCACCGCTCCGGACCAGGTCCAGATCTACGAGTCGGTCATGGCGGACGCCGGCGGCCAGCCGACCACCGGTTTGCTGTCGGCTGTCGGTTACCTCAAAGACAACCGGCTGCTGCCGCGCGGCTTCGACAAGCAGAGCGCCGGCCGCGAGATCGCGGTGGTCGGCGCGGCGGCCGGAGACGCCGATTTCGCCGGCGGCGGCGATCGCGTCACGTACCGCATTGACGTGACCGGGCGGCCCGGACCCTACCGGATCGAAGCCGAACTCTGGTATCAGCCCATCGGCTACCGCTGGGCAGCGAACCTGAAGCCGTACGCCGCCGAAGAGACGCGCCGCTTTTTGCGCTATTGGGAGGCCATGGCCGCCTCAAGCGCCCTCAGAGTCGCTCGCGTCGCCGCCGACTGCCGGTAGGCCGGCGTCGGCCCTTGCGAATTCGGGGGGCGAAGTCTTGAATTGCCGGTTCGCCGGGCACATAATTGCCCTAGAAGGAGGCCCGCAGCGATGAAACGATACGAATGGCTGTGCATTTTCTCGTTGCTGTCGTTCGGCTGCCAGGGGCCTTCCCCGGCGCCTCCGGCCGCCGGAGGCCCCGGGGAAAAGCAGGCCACCCAGGCCGAGCCGCAGCCGGCCAGACCGGCGATTCCCTCCGACACCGTGCGCGGAGTCTTTCTCGGGCGCAGCGGCAAGCCCATGGCCCGCGCGCGGGTCCTCCTCGGTGAGGTCCATGGCGATGAGGCCTTCCGCTACGCCCGCATCCGGCTCGTCGCCAAGGTTCCGACCGCCGTGACCGACGCCGAGGGGCGTTTCGAGTTCAAAGGTGTGGCGCCGGGTGAATACACCATCGTCTACCAGCCGGCGGGCACGGGCGGCTTGCTGCCGGTGGAAATCGGCATCCGCACGCTCTCCGGCACGACGGCTTCCATCGCTCCGCTGCTGCGCGGATTCGAACTCGGCACCGACAAGCCCTTTGCCGAACGCCCTTGGGGCTCTTACTTCACGCTGCTGAAAGGCCACACGCTGTACTCGGAAGGCCCGACCATGAAGATCTGGAACGCCACCGCGCGGCAGAATCAAGGCGGCGCCCATCTGGAGATCCGCCGCGGCGTGCTTTGGACCCACGTGTTCGAGCCGGGCGCCGAGATCCGCTTCGAGGCGTGGAGCTTCTAGGCCGCCTGCGGTAAGATTCGGAAAGGATGATCGTCAAGGACTACCGCGAGGTCGAGCCGAACAGCTCGCCGGACGCCGCCGGTGTGACGCTGCGCTGGGTCGTCGCCAGGGAGGACGGCGCTCCTCGCTTTGCCATGCGCGTGATCGAGGTCCAGCCGGGTTGCGCGACGCCGCATCACCAGCACTGGTGGGAACACGAGGTCTTTGTGCTCGAAGGCAAGGGGGTCGTCCGGGGCGGGGGACAGGAACGCTCCATCGAGCCGGGCACCGTCGTCTTCGTCCCGGGCAACGAGCTGCACCAGTTCGTCAACACCGGCCAGAACGTGCTGCGCTTCCTCTGCATGGTGCCGCACACCGACGGCGGCGCACCGAGCTGCATCGACCGCTGAGCGGGACCAAGTCGGCCGCCGTCGAGCTCCCGCGATGACGCCCCTGCTGATCTTCGCCGGAACGTATCTGGTTCTGGCGATCGGCCACCTGCCCGGCTTCCGCATCGACCGCACCGGCGCCGCCATCGTCGGCGCCGCCCTGATGCTTGGCTTGGACGTTCTGACCCTCCAGGAAGCGGTGGCCGCCGTCGACTATTCCACCATCGTCCTGCTGTTCGGCATGATGATCGTCGTCGCCAACCTGCGGCTGTCCGGCTTCTTCCGCCTGGTCAGCGCCTGGGCGGTCCGCCATGCGCACCGGCCGTCGGCGCTGCTGGCGGCCGTGATCGGCGTCTCCGGCCTCCTGTCGGCTTTCTTCGTCAACGACACGGTCTGCCTGGCCATGACGCCGCTGGTGCTGGATATGGCGGCGGCAGTGGGCCGCAACCCGGCGCCTTACCTGCTCGCCGTCGCCATGGCTTCCAACGCCGGAAGCGTCGCCACGGTCACCGGCAATCCGCAGAACATGATGATCGGGGCTCTTTCCGGCATTCCCTACCGGCAGTTCGCGGTGGCACTGGCGCCGGTGGCGGCCGCCTCCCTGGGCGTGACGTTCCTTCTGATCCGGGCCTTCTACCGCCGCGAGTTCTCGCGCGCTCCGCGAGTCGATCTGGCGCCGTTGCGCGTCCGCGTCAACCGCGTGCTGATGGGGAAATCGCTGGCGGTCTCCGCGGCGACGATCGTGCTGTTTTTCGCCGGCTGGCCGGTGGCGAAGGTGGCGATCGTCGCCGGCGCGCTCCTGCTGATCACCCGCCGGGTCAAGCCCGAAAAGGTTTACTTTCAAATCGACTGGTCGCTCCTGGTCCTGTTCGTAGGACTGTTCATCGTGATCGCCGGCGTCGAAAAAACCTCGCTCGAGGAGGAGAGTTTCCGCATCGCATCCCGGTTTCACCTCGACCGGATCTGGGTGCTCAGCGCCTTCTCGGCCCTGCTTTCCAACATCGTGAGCAACGTACCGGCCGTCCTGGTTTTCCGGCCCCTCGTGCCCAGGTTGCCCGATCCACGCAAGGGGTGGCTGGCGCTGGCGATGTCTTCGACGCTGGCCGGCAATCTTACACTGCTCGGCTCGGTGGCGAATCTCATCGTGGTGCAGCGCGCCCGTCCCGAGGCCACCATCACCTTCTGGGAGTATTTCCGCGTGGGTGCTCCGCTCACGCTGGCGACGCTCGCACTGGGCGTGGCCTGGCTGAGCTTGCGCTGACTTTTTGCGCCCTCATGTTTTCTTGGAGCGGCTGTCCAGGCTCAGCGGGCCGGCGCCGAGATCGATCATGATCCTACGCCGGATCACCGCTGCGCCGGCCTTCGGCCTCTCGCGCCTCGCGCAGGGTTTGACACGGCCGTTCGAGTCTTGCAGAATAGAAATGGACCTAGGTGCGGATGTGGCGGAACTGGCAGACGCGCATGGTTCAGGTCCATGTGGGAGCAATCCCGTGG
>JBBIMZ010000111.1:4912-9268 GCA_037444135.1 Solibacteraceae bacterium | reverse complement strand
TGGCCGACAGGATCATCGCCGCGCGGCGGACCGGCCGGCCGTTGAGCGCCCTCAGGCCGGAACCGCTTCCGCTATCAGATTCCGGACGAAGTTGAGACTGGAGCCGACCAGATCCCAGCAACCGGCCCAGAAGCAGTGGTCCACGCACCACCATTCGATTCCGGGTAGGGCCACGAGCGCGGGCGCGAGCGCCTTGAAGTCGATTCGGCCTTCGCCGAAGGGACGGTGCGTGCTGGTTTCATCGCCGAAAAGGGTGCCGTCGGAATCGATGATGTGCACGTGGCCGATCCGCCCCTGGAGCATTCGCAGCAGCCCCAGAATTCCGCCCTTGAGCGTCTCGGTCCGGCCTTGCTGGCGCGCTCCCACGACGCTGCACATGTAAGCGTGCGCCGTATCGAAGAGGATGCGGAAGTTGCGGTGGCCGATGCGCTCGTGCAGGCGCACCACCTCCGACGGCTTGTTGAAGACGAAGCCCGGCTCGAATTCCCAGACCACCTTCACGCCGGCCGGCTCCGCTCGCTCGGCCGCTTCGCGCCAGAGATCAGCCAAGCGGTCAAAGGCGTCCTGGTATTCGGTTTCGCTCAGCGAGCCCGGCGCGGCGCCGGTGTCGACGCGGATCGCGGGGCTGCCGATGCCGGCGCACAATTCCACGTTGCGCTCGAACAGGTCCAGATACCGCCGGCGGTTGGAGGCCGCCGTCGGGTTGACCGTGGTGAAATCGGCCGAGTAGCCCGAAACGCCGAGGTTCAGCTCTTCGAGCATCCGTCGGACGGCGCGCTGCGAACCCGGTGTCGCGTAACTGTCCAAGGTGATGTGCGGCGGAAAGCCGCAGATCTCGACGCCGTCGTAGCCGGTCTCGGCGGCGCGCCGCACCGTCTGCTCCCACGAGACCGGGTTGGAGGCGTAGGGCCCAAAAGAGAAGGCCCAGCTCCCGAGTGAGATCTTCATGTCGGCCTGTTGTCTCTCATTGTAAAGCGACGGTTCACCGCGTCGAGCGCGGCCGCTCGAGCCGTCGCGCCGCTCGACGTTACAATTTGAGAGATGGCCACCCCGTTTCGATTGGACGGCAAAGCAGCGCTGGTGACGGGCGGCGCCAGCGGGATCGGTGAAGCGACCTGCCGCGTGCTGACCGAAGCCGGCGCGTCGGTGCAGGTGCTCGACGTGGACCGGCCGCGCGCCGAAGCGCTGGCCGCGGAGCTGCCGCGGGCCTCGGCCCTGATCTGCGATATCACCGACGAGGACCAGGTCCGCGAAACCTTCGCCTCGATTGCCGGGCTCGACATCCTGATCAACAACGCCGGTATCGGCCTTGTCGGCAGCATCGAGGAGACCAGCAGGGAAGATTTCGAGCGCCTCATGCGGGTCAACGTCGAGGGCCCGTTCCTGGTCACCAAGTACGCGCTGCCGCACCTGCTGGCGGCGCGGGGTTCCATCGTCTTCATCGGGTCGGTCGCCGGTCTGATCGGAATCAAGAGGCGCTTCGCCTACTGCGCCAGCAAGGGCGCCGTCGTGGCCATGGCGCGCCAGCTCGCCGTCGAGTATCCCACCCAACTGCGCGTCAACTGCATCTGTCCGGGCACCGTCCAGACGCCGTTCGTCGAGGCCTACCTGGAGAAGTATCATAAGAATGAGAAGGAACAGGTTCGCGCCGAGCTGAACAAACGGCAGCCGATCGGCAGGCTCGGCCGGCCGGAAGAGATCGCTTATCTGGCTCTGTATCTGTCCTCGCGCGAAGCCGAGTTCGCCACCGGTTCGGTGGTCACCATCGACGGCGGCTGGACTGCCGCTTGACGCCGGTCGTGCCGATTCAAGACAATAGCCGAATGCGCTTGCGAGTGCTGAAGAGCCTGATCACACTCGTCGCCGTAGTTTTCCTGTGGACCCGGCCGCCGGGGGCGGAGGCTGCGGCGGCCGCCAAGACGACGCACTCACGGAGCCGGGTCACGGCGGCGCAGAAAGGCCCCTGGCGGACGGCGCGGAAGCCGGCCAAGCGGGCTGCGGAGCGCTACAGCCCGTGGCGGACGCCCACATACGCCGACTCGACCGTGGGAGACATCGCCGACGGTGAAGACCCGCTGGTGCGCCGCGTGGCCGTCGAAGCGCTTGGGCCGTACAACGGCGCCGTCGTCGTCGTGGACGCTCACAGCGGGCGCATCCTCGCGATGGTGAATCAGAAGCTGGCGCTGAGCGGAGGTTTCACTCCCTGCTCGACCATCAAGATCCCCGTGGCGTTGGCCGCCTTGAGCGAGGGGATCATCGACAAAAACACCAGGCTGCGCGTGTTCGGCAGAACCGCACTGGACATGACCGAAGCGCTGGCGCACTCCGACAACGGCTACTTCGCCAGCCTCGGCCGCAAGCTCGGTTTCGAGCGGGTGATTCACTACGCGCGCCTGTTCGGCCTCGGCGAAAGGGCCGGCCTGAACATCGAGGGCGAACAGCCGGGCAGGCTGCCGGAGGCGCCGCCGGCCGAGGGCGGCATCGGGATGATGTGCAGCTTCGGCGAAGGCATCACGCTGACGCCGCTCCAGTTCGCGGCGCTGCTCGGCGCCATCGCCAACGGCGGCACGCTTTATTATCTCCAGCACCCGCGCAGCCAGGAGGAAGTCGAACGGTTCGTGCCGCGCGTCAAACGCCGGCTGGACATCCAGCCGTGGCTCGACGAGATCAAGCCCGGCATGCTGGGCGCCGTCGCCTACGGCACCGCGCGCAGGGCCGGCTTCAACCCCGAAAGTCCCATCCTCGGCAAGACGGGCACGTGCACCGACCGCGCCACGCCGACGCATCTCGGCTGGTTCGGCGCGTTCAACGAATCCGGCCGGAACCAGATCGCCGTGGCGGTGCTCCTGACCGGGGGCAAACCCGTCAACGGGCCGGTGGCTTCGGGCATCGCCGGCGAAATCTTTCGGCGCCTTTCCGAAGCCGGCTTCTTCGGACGGGAGTTGCGCTACTCGCCCGTCGCCCTGGTGCACAAAGACGCCTGGCAGTGACGCTCACGGCTCGAGCGGCGGCACGGTGACCCAGGCCCGCTTCTGCCAGGACTCCAACCCTTTTTCGGCCAGTTGCACGCCTTTGGCGCCCTCGAGCAGGTTCCAGGGGAACGGCTCGTCCTTGACCACGTGGCGCAAGAACAGCTCCCATTCGGCCTTGAACGCGTTGTCGTAGCTCTGCTGGTTGGGGAGGCGCTGCCAGTCGCTGAAGTAGTCGACCGGGCTTTCCAGGTCCGGATTCCAGACCGGGCGCGGTGTTGCGCCGTAGGGCTGGATCCAGCAATCGCGCAGGCCGGCCACGGCCGTTCCCCTGGTTCCGTCTACCTGGAGAACGAAGAGGTCATCGCGGCGGACGCGGACGCACCAGGAGGAGTTGATGTGGGCGATGATGCCGCCCTCCAGCTCGAAAGTGGCGTAGGCGGCGTCCTCGGCGGTGCAGTCGTACCAGCGCCCGCTTTCATCGCGCCGCCGCTTGATGTGCGTGGCGCCGAGGCAGGAGACGGCCCGCACCTGGCCGAACAGGTTATCCAGTACGTAGCGCCAGTGGCAGAGCATGTCGACGATGATGCCGCCGCCTTCCTCCTTGCGGTAGTTCCAGCTCGGGCGCTGCGGCTCGATGGGATCGCCGGCGAAGACCCAGTAGCCGAACTCGCCGCGCACGGACAGAATCTCGCCGAAGAAGCTCGTCTCGCGCAGCATCTTCAACTTCATCAGGCCCGGCAGCCAGAGCTTGTCCTGCACCACGCCGTGCTTGACGCCGGCCTGCTTGGCGAGCCGGTAGAGCTCATAGGCGGCCTCGGCCGTGTGCGCGCTGGGCTTTTCGCAATAAATGTGCTTGCCCGCGGCGATCGCTTTCCTGACGGCGTCGTAGCGCAGCAGCGTCGTCTGGGCGTCAAAGTAAACCGTATGGCGCGGATCGGCCAGAGCCTCGTCCAGATTCGTCGTGTACTGCGAGATCCCGGCGCGCTCGGCGAGCTGTTCCAGCTTGGCGCGGTTGCGGCCCACCAGCACCGGCTCGGGCAGGATCGTCTCGCCGGCGCTCAGGCGGACGCCGCCCTGCTTGATGATCGCCACCAGCGAGCGCATCAGGTGCTGGTTCGTCCCCATGCGCCCGGTGACCCCGTTCATGATGATGCCCACGCGGTGGATCGTCACGGCAACCTCCTCACGCCCGGCTGGTTGCCGTCCACTGCGGCCACGCCCCTTCGGGCAGCGGCGGCGCTTCGATGCCGGCTCGCGGCAGGGTCCCGTCGAGTTCCTGCCGCCAGTGCGCGACGTCTCCGGCGGGAGCGTAGCAGTAGATCATGCGCATCGGCGTCTCGCCCGTGTTCGTCCACGGCGCCTACCTCATTAACCTCGCGTCCTC
>JBBIMZ010000111.1:0-4902 GCA_037444135.1 Solibacteraceae bacterium | reverse complement strand
AAGACCCCGGGAGGGATGTAGACGGCCTGGCCGGCGTGGATGGCCCGCCGCTCCTCGCCGAGGCATATCTCGCCTTCGCCTTCGATGATGAAGTAAATCTCCTCCTGCTCCTGGTTATGCCAGGGCACCTGCCCGCCGCGCGGTTCCAGCGTCACGTGCCCCATCGAGAAGTGCTTCGCCTGAATCGGCGAAAGGCCTCCGACGAGGTTTTGCGTGTGCCGGCGCGCCGGATAGCGGCGCCCTTGGATCTCGCGGAGATCGGCAATGATCATTCCTCCACTCCTTGAACTGACCACCCTAACAGATTTCGCCGGCGGAACGGTTCTGCTACCTTGAGATTCGGTGTCCGAACGCCGCCACTGGTTTTCGAAGATCGCGCCTGGGATTCTACTGGCGGCCACCGGTGTCGGCGCAGGCGACATTCTGACGACGAGCCTGGCCGGCTCCGAAGTCGGGCTGGTTCTGATGTGGACCGTCGTGGCCGGCGCCGTGCTCAAGTTCACCTTGAGCGAAGGCATCGCCCGGTGGCAACTGGCCACGGGCTCGACGCTGCTCGAAGGCTGGGCTCTGCACCTGGGCCCGTGGATCCGCTGGCTGTTTCTCGCATACCTGCTCTTGTACACGCTCTCGGTGGGCGGAGCGCTGGCGACGGCTTGCGGCGTCGCCGGAACCGGATTTGTTGCCGTGGGCGATCCGCACGCTTCGCGCGTCTTTTGGGGGGTGCTGCACTCGCTGGTGGGCCTGTGGGTGGCCTGGCGCGGCAGTTTCCGGCTGTTCGAAATTGTCATGGCGGCGCTCGCCGGCATCATGTTCTTCGCCGTGGTGCTGACGGCCATCGCCATCGGTCCCGACTACCGGGCCGTCGCGGGCGGCTTCATCCCATCCGTGCCGGCCGGAGGCAGCTCGTGGGTGCTGGCGGTGCTCGGCGGCGTCGGCGGCACCGTGACGCTCCTTTCCTACGGCTACTGGATCCGCGAGGAGGGCCGCAGCGGCTTCGACGACGTTCGCGTCTGCCGGTGGGACCTGGCCGCCGGCAACGGCATGACGGCAGTCTTCGGCCTCGGCGCGCTGGTGATCGGCTCGCGGCTGGAGCTCGAAGGCCAGGGGGCCGTGCTGGCGTCACAACTGGCCGACCAACTGGCCGCCGTCGTCGGCGCCTGGGGCCGCTGGCTCTTCCTGGCCGGCTTCTGGGGCGCGGTGTTCTCCAGCCTCCTCGGCGTCTGGCAGAGCATCCCCTACTTGTTTGCGGATTTCCTCGAGCTCAGCCGGGGGAGGAGCGCCGGGACGGTTCGCTCGCCGAACCTGCGCGCCACGCGGGCCTACCGCGCCTACCTGCTCTTCATCGCGACAGCGCCGCTAGTGGCGCTACTGCGGCCGGTCCGCGAAATCCAGCTCGCCTATGGCGTCGTCGCCTGCCTGTTCATGCCGCTGCTCGCCGCCACGCTCCTGATCCTCAACAACCGCAAGGCCTGGGTCGGAGGAAAGTTCGCCACTCCGCCAGCGGCCAACTTCGTCCTGGTGGTTGCGCTCGCGCTGTTTTCCTATCTCGGCGTGCAGGAGCTGGTGGACCTGCTCCGGTCAGGTTAATAAGCCCAGGCGCTCGAGCAACGCCGTCATGTCGGCGTCGCGCCCGAGGAAGGAGCGGAAGAGCGCGCCGGGATCGTCACTGTCGCCTTTCTCGAGGATCTTCTGCCGGAAATCGCGCCCCGTCGCTTCGTTGAAGATCCCTTCCGCCCGGAAACGGGAAAAGGCGTCGGCGTCGAGCACCTCGGCCCACTTGTAGGAGTAGTAGCCGGCGCCGTAGCCGACCGGATCGGCGAATAGGTGTGTGAAGGAGGCCACCATGGCGTGATCCTCCGGCAATGGCGCGGGCGAAAAACGCTGCAAAATGCGCCGGGAATAAGCCACGGGGTCGCCGTCCCGTTCCGGGTCGTATTCGCGGTGCAGAGCCAGATCCAGAAAGCCGAAGCCGAGCTGGCGCATCTGGGCGTTGGCCGCACGGAACGTCCTGGCCCGCTTCATTTTGGCGAAGAGCTCGTCGGGGATCAGCCGGCCGGTCTCCCAGTGGCGCGCCAGCAGGTCCAGGGCCTCGCGTTCCCAGCACCAGTTCTCCATGATCTGCGAGGGCAGTTCGACGAAATCCCAGGCCACGTTGGTGCCGGCCAGCGAGCGCAGCGACACGCGGCTCAGCAGGTGGTGGAGCAGGTGTCCGAATTCGTGGAAGATGGTCTCGACTTCCCGGTGCGTCAGCAGCGCCGGGCGTCCGCCGGCCGGGCGGTTGAGGTTCCCGCAGACCGCCCCGGCGTGCGGGGCGAAGGCGCCATTCCGCGGGCCGCCGGTGATGAAGGCATCCATCCAGGCGCCGTCCCGCTTGTTCTCCCGCGGGTGCCAGTCGGCGTAGAAAGCGCCGAGCAGCGTGCCGTCGCCGTCTTCGACGTGATAGTACTTCGTTTCCGGATCCCAGACGGGCGCCTCGGCTTCGACGATGCGGACCCCGAACAGGCGCTGGACGATGTCGAACAGGCCCGCCACGACCCGCTCGAGCGGGAAGTAAGGCCGTAGGTCTTCTTCTTGAAAGTCGAAGCGGGCTTTCCGGAGCTTTTCGGCGTAGTAGCTGAGGTCCCAGGGCTCGAGCGGCGGCGCGCCCGGCCCTTCGAGCTCGCGCCGGAAGGCGGCGAGCTCGTCGTTTTCCCGCTCGAAAGCCGCCTGCGTCCGGACACGCAGCTCCTCCAGAAACGCCTGCGCCCGCGCGCCGGTCTTGGCCATGCGGTCCTCCAGGACAAAGTCGGCCCAGTCGGCGTAGCCGAGCAGCTTCGCCTTCTGCCGGCGAAGCTCGAGGATGCGGCGGAGATTCTCCCGGTTGTCGAACGGCCCGGCGGCGGCGCGCGTCGAATGCGCGCGGTAGAGCCGTTCGCGCAAAGCGGCGTCGTCCAGATACATCATCGCGGCCTGGTAGCTCGGGGCCTGGAGCGTCAACCGCCACCCGTCCAGGCCCTTCTGCGCGGCGCTCTCGCGGGCCGCCTCGACGATGCTCGGAGGTAGGCCGGCCAGATGGCTCTCGTCGCCGATGAGGAGTTCAAAAGCGCTGGTCGCATCCAGGGCGTTCTGGCCGAACCGGGCCGTGAGCTTGGACAGCTCGACGTCGATCCGTTCCAGTTCCGCCTTGCCCGCGGCATCCAGGTCGGCGCCGTGGCGGCGAAATTCGGCGACCGTGCGCTCGAGGAACCGCTTCCTGACGCCCTCGAGCGCCGCCAGCTCCCCGGCGGCGCATTCGCGGATGGCCCGCCACAAGGCCGCGTCGAGCAGGATCTCGGTATGGAAGGCGCTCGACTCCGGATGGACGGTGTTGTAGGCCTCGCGGAGCTCCGGCGAACTGACCACGGATTCCAGGTGCCGCGCCAGGCCGGCGGCATAGTCCAGCCGCTCGGTGAGCCGGTCGAGCGCGGCCATCGTGTTGTCGAACGTGCGCGGCCCGGGACGGTCCGCCAGCTCGCGCAGGCGACCGCGCGCCTCGGCGATCAGGTAGCGCACCGCGGGCACGACGTCGGAGGCACGGATCCGGTCGAAAGGAATCGGAAACCGGATGCCGACCAGGGGGTTCGTCTCGATCGCACTCATTGCCCGCCGAACTTGGCCACCAAGGATTGGGTCAGTTCGCGCGAGCGGCGCGTGGCGGTTTCGACCGCCGAGATCAGCATGGCCCGCAGGCCGTGGCGTTCGAGCTCATGGATGGCCGAGATCGTCACTCCGCCGGGCGTGATGACGCGGTCCTTGAGGATGGCCGGATGGAGCATCGTTTCCCGGACGAGCTTGGCCGCTCCGAGGACGGTCTGCTCGGCCAGGCGCGTGGAGACTTCATGCGAGAGCCCCATCTTCAATCCGCCGGCGATCAGCGCTTCGATCACCATGTAGACGTAGGCCGGCCCGCTGCCCGATAGGGCCGTCACGGCATCCATCAGCTCTTCGTCGACCGTGCAAACCACTCCCGTCGAACGGAAAATGCTCTCGACGAACCTCCGCTGCTCCGCCGTCGCGCTGCCGTTGGAGGCCAGCGCCGTCGCGCCCTCGCCCACCACCACTGGAATGTTGGGCATGGCGCGGAAGACCGGCATCGGTTTTCCAATGAGTTTCTCGAGCAGCGCGATCGGGAAAGCGGCCGCCACCGAGATCAGGATCTGGTCCGGGCGGAGCAGATCGCGGATCTCCGCCAGCACGTGAGGCACCGTCGTCGGTTTGACGGCCAGCACGAGCACCTCGGCCCACCCGGCCACGTCGCGGTTGCCGCGCGTCGCCACCGAAATCAGGTATTTCTGCGCGATCTCCTCGGCGCGCGCCGCGGCCGCATCCGCCGCGCGCAGGTGCTCGGTATCGGCCACCCCGGCCTTCAGAATCCCGCCGATCAAAGCGCCGCCGATATTGCCGGCGCCGATCACCGCAATCCGTTTCATCTGCGACATTCTACCGCGCCGGACTGGTCAGCCCCCGCCACGGAACCCGGCGCCCGCAAGGATCACGCCCAGTTTGCGATGATCGCCCGGGGGCGAGAATGTCTGGTCCACTACGATTTCCAGCGTGACCGTTTCGCCGGCCACGGCGACCGGGCCGGAGGACCGGAGGCGGTAGCTGCCGGGTCGGTCCAACGCCGTCTGGGCCACGGCGCGGCCGTCGACGCGCAGCTCGACGCGGCGTGCGGCGGCGCCTTGTGGAACGTACAACTCCGCCTCAGCCGCCGAAGGGGCTGCGGGGGCTTTGAGCAAGATCGCGGCGCGCGGGCCCGTCCAGCGCCAGCGTCCGCCTTCGAGCTGGTAGACGCCGCTGATGATCTGGTTCTCGGCCTCCGGCGCCCCCATCGGGAGCCACTCGAGCACGGGTTTTTGCTCGACGACGAGGTCCGCCGTGACC
>JBBIMZ010000110.1:0-9277 GCA_037444135.1 Solibacteraceae bacterium | reverse complement strand
GCAGCTCCCCGCCCTGCCGCTCAACGGCCGCAACGTTCTGCACCTGACGCGTCTGACTCCGGGCACGCTCAGCGGCACGGGGACGTTCAGCCAGGCGGCCACACGGCCTGAGGCCGGTTCGCAAATGGTCTCGGCCAGCGGCGGCCGCGGGAACTCGACTGCCTATATCCTCGACGGAGGGGTGCACGAAGACCCGTACACGGAAGTCGCCAACGTCGTGCCGAACCCGGACGCCATCCAGGAGTTCAGTTTCCAGACCAACAACTACAGCGCCAAGTTCGGCGGGCGCGGCGGCGGCGTCGTCAACATGGTGACGCGCTCAGGCACCAACGAATTCCACGGCGCGCTGTTCGAGTACCTCCGCAACCACAAGCTCAACGCGCGGAACTTCTTTGCGCTCACCGACGACGGCCTCAAACGCAATCAGTACGGCGTCGCAATCGGCGGGCCCGTGGTGCGCAACCAGACCTTCTTTTTCTTCTCCTGGCAAGGGACCCAGATCCGCCAGCGGCCGGGCACCTCGACGGCCGTGGTGCCGACGGCCGCCCAGCGCACCGGCAACTTTTCGTCGATCTCCCGGCAACTGGTGGACCCGCGCACGCGCCAGCCCGTCCCCGGTAACCGCATCCCCGCCTCGCAGCTCGACCCGGTTTCGCTCAAGATCCTGGAAACCATTCCCGTCGCCACCTCCGCCGACGGCCTGCTCCGGTACGTCACCATCAGCAAGCAGACCGACAACCAGTACGTCAGCCGCCTCGATCACCAGCTCGGCTCCCGGCACCGCCTCTCGGGCCGCTACTTCTTCGACGAACTGGACAACCCCGCGGTGATCGACCGCTCCAACCGCCTCACGGCGATTCCCGACCGCCGCTGGCAGAGCCAGAGCGCCAACCTTTCGCACACCTTCACCGTCAGCCCGACGTTGCTCAACAACAGCACTTTGAGCTACAACCGCGCCTCCAACATTCAGATCGGCCCTGATTTTCCCGGAAACCGGGCCGTCGGCATGAACGTGCCGATTCTTTCGTAAGGCGACACGTTGCGCGTCAGCGTCAGCGGTTACTTCGGCTTCAGTTACAACGCCCTCTACCGCGTGCCGCGCAACCAGTACAACCTGCAACACGGCTGGACCTGGATCCGCGGCCGCCATGAGCTCGATTTCGGCCTCGACTTCCTCCGCGAGCAGAGCATCCTCGACCAGGACTTCCTCTCCGACGGCTCGACCACGTTCGCCGGGCGGTTTTCGGGCGACAACCTGGTGGATTTCATGTTCGGCCGCCCGAGCGCCTTCACGCAGATTTCGCCGCTCTACAACAACCTCGTGCGCAATCTGTACGGCGCCTACATCCAGGACAACCTCAAGCTCACGCGCCGGCTCACACTGAACCTCGGCCTGCGCTGGAACCCGTTCATCCATTTCACCGGCCAATCAGATCTCGATCTTCGACGAGGCCAAGTACCGCGCCGGCATCCGCTCGCAACGCTTCCCCAACCTGCCGCGGGGCCAGCTCGCCGGCGGCGATCCCGGCGTGCCCCGCTCGGGCGTCGCGGCCGCCTACGGCGTCTTCGATCCCCGCCTCGGCTTTGCCTACGACGTTTTCGGCAACGGCAAGACCAGCATTCGCGCCGGTTACGGCCGCTTCCACGACCAGACGGTGGCGCTCACTTACAATCGCCAGCTCACCTCCCCGCCCAATTCCGTGCGGGTCGACATCAACGCCCCGGACCGCTTCGGCGACCCCTACAAGGGTTACGTCAACCCCTTCCCCGTCTCCCGGCCGATCGCGCCGACACAAACCTTCCCGACCCCGTTTCTGGTGGTCGCCTACGACCCGGACTTCCAATATCCGACGATTCACCAGTGGAACTTCACCATCGAGCAGAGCGTCTCCTCGCGCATGGTGGCGCGCATCGCCTACCAGGGCTCGACCGGCCGCAAGATGTTCCACGCCGCCGACAAGAACGCCGCCGTCTACGGACCCGGCGCCGACCGCACGAACACCAATCAGCGCCGGCCTCGCCCCGAATTCACCCAGCTGACGTTCGCCGGCAGTTACGGCCGCACCAATTACAACGCGCTGATCGTCAGCGTCGAGCGCCGCCTGACCAGCGGACTGACTTTCCTGGCCGGCTATAGCTGGCAGAAAGCCCTCGACATCACTTCGAGCACCGCCTTCGAGGGCAACAACAACGCCCACCCTTACGGAAGCCACGAGCGCGACTACGGCGTCTCCGACTATCACCGCACCGGGCGCTTCACCGGCCTGTTCACCTATGAACTGCCCTTCGCCGCCGGACGCGGGCCCGTGCGGTATCTGTTCGGAGGCTGGCAGCTCAACGGCGTGTTCACCTTCCAGACGGGCGCCCCGCTGAACATCCTCACCGGCGTCGATAACTCCTTGAGCGGCATCGGCCAGGACCGCGTTGATATCATCGGAGACCCGAAACTGCCCGGCGACCGCCCGCGCGCCGAGAAGATCCTCAGATGGTTCAACACGGCCGCCTTCAAAGAAAACGCGCCCGGGACGTTCGGCACGCTCGGCCGCAACACCGAGCGCGGGCCGGGCCTGGCCGCCGCCGACCTTTCCATCTTCAAGAACTTCCCGATGCCCTGGGCCGAAGGCCATAAGCTCGAGTTCCGCGCCGAGTTCTTCAACGCCTTCAATCGAGTCAACCTGAACAACCCGACGGCGACGTTGACCTCGAGCCTGTTCGGCCGGATCACGGGCGCCGGCGAGCCGCGCATCCTCCAGTTCGGCCTGCGCTACGCGTTCTGAGCCGGGCCCCCCCAGAGGCTGATATATAATTCTTCCGGTGATGGATTCGGCCCGAAGTTCGGGGCCGGGAAAGGAGAGATCTATGTCTCGTCGGTGGGTTCACTGCCTGGTTCTCCTCGTCGGCGGCGCCGCGGCCGCCATGGCGCAAACCACCTTTGCTTCGATCACGGGTACGGTGACCGACGCCACCGGAGCGGCGATTCCGGGCGCGGCGGTTGAGGCGGTTCACCGGGACACCGGGTACCGCTACAACACGAAAGCCAACGAAGTGGGCATCTACACGCTGGCGCAGTTGCGCGAAGGCATCTATACCGTGCGCGTCACGGCGCCCGGCTTTCGCGAATTCATGGGTTCGGAACTGCCGCTGGCGGCGCGCGAAGTTCGCCGGCTCGATGTGCAGCTCGAAGTCGGCGCGGTGGATACGCGGATCGAGGTCACCGCCGGCGCCGCCTTGATCGAGACCGAAACGGCGCGCATCTCCGATTCCAAGACCACGCGCCAGCTCACCGTTCTGCCGCTCAACACGCGCTCGCTGTGGGACTTCATCGGCCTCTCGCCGGGCGTCGTGCAGTCCGGCGGCGGTTCGGCCAACCGGCGCTTTGCCGGCTCGCGCCTGAATCAATCCGACTCGGCCATCGACGGCATCACCCATTCCAACCAGTACGACGGCACGCAGATTTCGCCCTTGGTCTCGAGCATTGAATCCTTCGAGGAAGTCCGCGTCGACATGGCCAACAACACGGCCGAGTACGGCAGCATCGGCATGGTCACCATCATCACCAAGAGCGGTTCGAACAGCCTCCACGGCTCGGCTTTCGATTACTATTCGACGCCGTGGTTCCGGGCCCGCAATACGTTCGCCGCGCAGCGCTCCTCCGGCGTCCGGCACAATCCCGGCGCCTCCGTCGGAGGGCCCGTCTTCCTGCCGGGCCTCTATGACGGCCGCAACCGGAGTTTCTTTTATTACTCGCTGGAGACGACGCGCGGCTCGCAGATCTTGCAGACGCTGAACTCGACCGTGCCCGTTCCCTCCTGGCGCACGGGCAACTTCAGCCGCGAGTCCGCCTCCATTCGCGATCCGCTGGCCGGCGGCGCTCCCTTCCCGAGCCGCCTGATCCCGGAGTCACGCATCAACCCGGTCTCGCGCAAGATTCAGGAACGGTTCTACCCGCTGCCCAATCAGCCGGATCCGGAGACCTTCCGGGCAAGCAACCTGCGCCTTCAGCTTCCGCGGCCCTTCGATCCGAACACGTACTGGACCACGCGGATCGACCACCGCTTCTCGGACAAGCACTTCCTGTTCGGGCGCTATACTTGGAACCGCTCCCACTCCCGGGCCTACGACAGTGCGCTGCCGACGATCGGCCGCCGCTGGCAGACGCGCGACACGCGCGCCACGCAGCTTTCCTACACGGCCACGCTGCGCGCCAATCTCATCAATGAATTCCGCTGGGGCTACGCCTGGAACGACAACCCGCGCAACGGGCCGCTCAAGGGCCTCGAGGTGGTTCGCGACCTCGGCCTGACGGGCCTCGTGCCGAATCTGCCCGACGTCAACGGGGTCTTCCAGGTCTCCTTTTCCGGCCTCGGCATCACCGGCATCTCTCAAACCCAGTGGCGCCACCCGGGCTTCAAGAATTTCGCTCAGCAGTTCCAGGAGCATCTGAGCTGGTTCCGCGGCCGCCACAGCATCAAAGCGGGTCTCATCGCCGGCCGCACGCAGTTCGAGGACTGGCAGATGCCGTCGAACCTCTTCGGCGCCGCCACCTTCTCGAACCGCTTCACCGGCCATCCCTACGCCGACTTCCTGCTCGGCATTCCCACCTCCTCTTCGCGTGCCGCGCCCAGCCTTTACATCGACCGCCTGAGGTGGAACTGGGACTTCTTCGTCACCGACGAGTGGAAGGTCCTGCCCAGCCTGACGCTCAACCTCGGCGTACGCTACGAGCTGCACCCGGCCTGGACGGAAGCTTCCGGCGCCCAGGCGCTGTTCGACATCGGCTCGGGCAAGATCGTCGTGCCGGACGGCGCGCTGAAGCTGGTGAGCCCGCTGTTGCCGTCGGCTTACGTCGAAGTGGCCGAAGCCTCCTCGCTCGGCTTCCATCCGTCGCGGCTGATCACGAATGAGTACAACAACTGGGCGCCGCGCATCGGCCTTGCCTGGCGGCCTTTCGGCCCTGACACCGTGGTGCGCGCCGGCTACGGCATCTTCTACGACGTCGTGCCGCGCGCCTCCGCGGCGGGCGGGGCGCCGTTCGTCATCAACGAACCCACGTACACGAACCCGAGCCCGAATCCCGTCGTGATCCTGCCGGTAGTGTTCCCCACTTCGGTGGCCGGTCCCACCACGATCTCGCTGCCGAGCGCGATCCGCAAAGACCTGCGCACACCGTACTCGATGCAGTACAACCTGACGCTCGAACACCAGCGCTGGAATACCGGTTTTCGCCTGTCCTACATCGGCACGAACACGCGCCAGGGCGAATGGGGCTATAACATCAACCAGCCCGTGCCCGACACGCGCTTGTTCGTCGACAAGCCGCGCCTGTTCCCCCGCTACCCGGCCATTACTTACTTGAGCAACGGCGCCGGCCACCAGTATCACTCCCTCACTTTCGAGGTCGAGCGTCGCTTCGCCCGCGGCCTGGCCTATCAGGCCGCCTGGACCTGGGCCCGGGATATCGGCGATCTCGAACGGGGCGAGTCGCCGGAGAACGCCTACGACCGCCGGCGCGAGCGCTCCGTCTGGCTCGACATTCCGACCCATCGCGTCACCGGCAACCTGATCTATGAATTCCCGTTCGGGCAAGGCGCCACCGGCCTCAAACGGGCCCTGCTCCACGGCTGGGAGTGGACGAGCGTCTTCAGCTTGTACTCCGGCCAGTTCCTCACGCCGCTGTGGACCGGTCCGGATCCGACCGGCACGGCCTTCACCTCCTCGCGGACGCCCGCCCAGGTCACCATCCGGCCGGACCATTTGCGCGACGCCAACCTGCCGGCCGAGCAGCGCTCGACCGCCCGCTGGTTCGACGTCTCTGCCTTCGCGCCGCCCCAACCGGGCCGGTTCGGCACCTCGGCCAAAGGCGTCATCAAAGGCCCCGGCTCGACCACGCTAAACGTGGGGCTGGGCAAATACTTCCGCTTCACCGAGCAGCTCCGGCTGCGGTGGGAGATCACGGCGACGAACTTCTTCAATACGCCGAACTACAACAACCCCGGCCTGAACATCACGTCGCTGGCGAGTGCGGGCGTGATCACCTCGGCGGGCGGCGAGCAGCCGCTGGACGCCTCCGAACCGCGCGAGTTCCGCACCGGGCTGCGGTTGGAGTGGTGATGCGATACCGGATTCTCCTGGCCGCCTGCCTGGCGGCGCCTGCGCTGGGAGCCGCCGAGCCTCCCTCCCGCGAAGAAGTTCTCGCGGCCATGCGCAAGGCCGCCCGCTTTTACCGCCAACAGGTTTCAACCGAAGGGGGCTATCACTACTACTACACGGCCGACCTGAGCTACGGCCGCTCGGAATCCGCCGAGGGCCCCACCCAGGTCGAGGTGCAGCGCCAGGCCACGCCCATCGTCGCTCTGGCCTACCTGGACGCCTACGAGGCCACCGGCGAGCGCGAGTTCCTCGACTTCGCCCGCGACGCCGCGCTCGCCCTGGTCCGCGGGCAACTCTGTAGCGGCGGCTGGGACTATCTGATCGAGTTCGACCCTGAGAAGCGTAAGAGCTACCAGTACCGCGCCGACAACAACTGCGGCGAAGACAAGCGCGGCGTCACCAACCTCGACGACAACGTCACCCAGGGCGCTCTGCGCGTACTGATGCGCGTCGACCGCGCGCTGGGCTTTTCCGACCCCAAGATCCACGAAGCCGCTCTGTTCGCCCTGGAAAAGCTCCTCGCGGCTCAGTACCCGATCGGCGCCTGGCCGCAGCGTTTCCGCAAACCTCCGGACTTCTCCAGGTTCCCCGTCAAGCGGGCCTCCTATCCGGACTCTTGGCCGCGCACCTGGCCCGGGCCCGATTATCAAAGCCATTACACCTTCAACGACAACACGATTCTCGACGTCATCGACGCGCTGCTCGAGGCCGCCGTCATTTACAAAGAGCCGCGTTACCGCGCCGCGGCGGAAAAAGGCGGCCGGTTCATCCTCCTGGCCCAGATGCCGGAGCCGCAGCCGGCCTGGGCCCAGCAGTACGACGCCGAGATGCATCCGGCCTGGGCGCGCGTCTTCGAACCGCCGTCAGTGACCGGCGGTGAATCGCAGGCGATCCTCCGCCTGCTGCTCATGCTGTACCGCGAAACCGGCGACCGCAAGTACCTGGAACCGGTTCCCCGCGCCCTGGCGTACCTCAAACGCTCGGAAGTGCCCCGCGGCGACGCCGAGGTCTTCCGCCGCCTCCCGCCGGGTCCGGTGCTGGCCCGCTTCTATGAGTTGAAGACGAACCGCCCGCTCTACATCACCAAGGGAACACGCCTTCAGGCGGCCGGCCTCGGGAGCCGCATCGTCGACGGCTACCAGATCAGCTACTCGCCCGAGTCCGTCATCACGCACTACGGCGTCCTGGTGAGCGGGCGCGACCTTGCTGCGATCGAACAGGATTACGAGCGCCTGGCGGCTGCCGACCCGAAGACGATCCGGCGCCCCGACAGGCTCCGCGGCCTGTCGCCCTGGGCCGAACGCGCTGCGCCGCCGCCGGAGCCCGCCGCGCTCGCCGCCGAAGTCCGCAGAATCGTCGATTCGCTCGATGAGCGCGGCGCCTGGCTGCGGCCCGGCGTGATCGGCAAGCCCGACCGCCTGGTCTTCGTCTTCGCCGCCCGGGACATGGTCCTGCGCGTCGGCCGCGGGCGGTCCGACGGCTCGGCGGGCGACGACGCCGACAGCCGTGCGAACCTCATCCCGCTCCATGAGAACGACACGGTCGAGATCTTCCTCGGGCCGCAGCCGCCGCTCGAGAAGATCATCAGTTCGGCCGAATTCGCCCGCAATCTCGAGCGCCTCGCCGAGTATCTGCGCAGCCGCTGAACCACTGTAGGAATCCCGCGCCGGCCGACGGCCGGCTACTTGCCGCCCAGAATCTCGCCGTGCGGCTTGCCTTGGGCGATTTCCTCGTAAGCGTCGCGCACCTGCGCCGGAAGCGAGTCGCCCATCCAGTTGCGCACGCCTTCGGAAAGCTGCACCGCCGTCGCCACCGGCTGGCCTTCTTTGAGCGTCACCAGATCTTCGAGCTTCTTGCCCTCCCGCACCGCCTGGCGCACCGCCGCCATCAATTCCCGGAAAAAGCGCGCCTGCCCCTCGAGGATTTCACGCCCGCCCGGCCCACCGTGCCCCGGCAACACGTGCCTCACGTCGAGCTTTTGCGCCCGCGCGAGCACGTTCGGCCAGTTGCCCAGATGGCCGTCGCCGGTGTAGTTGTACGGGCCGTTCACCGCCGCATCCCCGGTGCACAGCACCTTCTCGCGCGGCAGGTACACGAAGCCGTCCCCGCGCGTGTGGGCCCAGCCGAAGAAATGAAACTCGACGCGCCTCTCCCCGTCACTGATCACGTGCGGGCTCCGCGAGAAAGTCTCCTTCGGAGGCTCGGCCGTCTCGCGCTTCAGCTCGGCCACGTCCGGGCGCGTCCGGGCCGCCTCCTGCCACCGCTTCGGCTCGTAGCGCTTCAGCTCCTCGGCCACGCCCACATGCGCCAGCGTGATTGCGCCGAGCTGGGTCCACACCGCGTTGCCGTAGGCGTGGTCGCCGTGATGGTGCGTGTCGAACACATACCGTACCGGCTTTGCCGACAGGCGCTTCGCATCGGCCAGCACGGCGCGGGCGCCGCTCGGAAAGTTGGCGTCGACCACGATGAGGTAATCCTTCATCTCGATGATGACGTTGTTGGAGTGCCCCATTTCCTTGAGCTCGCCTTCGCGGAACCACACCCCGGGCACGATCTGCTTCACCGTGCCCGGCTGCGCCTCCGAGCGCGACACCCACAGCGCCGCGGCGCCGAGCAGCCCAAAGAAAACCGCCGCCGCCAAACGGATCGTGTTCATCAGCACCTCCTCACGGGCGGCCGGAGCCCGCTTACGCCCACAACTCCGCCACGATCTTGCCCTTGACCAGCTCGCGAGGCTGCTTGAGGTGATTCAGCACCTGCATGTCCGGATCGATGCCGAGCGCGTAGTAAATCGTCGCCAGCAGGTCGTTGCGGTCCACCGGCTTGTCCTTGGGCGACGAGCCCGTCTGGTCCGATTCCCCGTACTGCGCCCCCGCGGCGATGCCGCAGCCGGCCACCACCGCACTGTAGCAGTACGGCCAGTGGTCGCGCCCGTCGGGCGAGTTCGTATTGCCCGACGTGCTCACTCCCATTCGCGGCGACCGGCCGAATTCGCCGATCGCCACCACCAGCGTCTCGGCCAGCAACCCCCGCTGCTGCACGTCCTCGAGCAGCGCCGACAGGCCCCGGTCCAGCTTCGGGCAGTGCAGATTCTTAAGCGGCCCGAAGTTGGCCGCGTGCGTGTCCC
>JBBIMZ010000109.1:4701-9308 GCA_037444135.1 Solibacteraceae bacterium | reverse complement strand
CGCCAGCTCCTCCCAGGCGATCCGCTCTTCGTTTGAATGGGCCACGGCCAGTCGGCCGGCCCCGAAGACGACGGTGGGGATGCGAAGCTGGTTGTTGTAAAACCAGGAGTCGCACGAGGCCGTCATGGCGGTGATTTCTCCGGGCAAACCGAACCGGCGCGCCGTGGCGGCCAGCCCTTGGACGAGCGGGTGCTCCACCGGCAAGACGTGCGCGTCGTGACGGTACATGAACTCCAGCGAGAAGTGCTCGCGCAACCAGGCATCGCCCGCTTCCCGAATCGCCTGCCGCATTTCCTCCATCACCTCGAAGCGCGTCTTGTTCGGCAGCAGGCCGAGGACGCCCTCGAGAACGGCCCGGGAGGGCGCCGTCGCCGGCCAGTCGCCGGCGGCGAGTTTGCCGAAGGTGATCGGCATGGGGTTGGCGAAGCGGTCAAACAGCGGCAGACCGCGGGAGGCAGCCAGCAGGCGCCGGTGGTAGTCCTCCAGAATCTCCATCACGCGCACGGCCAGCTTCAGCGCGCTGATGGTCTGGCCCGCTTGCCCGCTGTGCCCGGGCCGTCCGGTGAGCGTCACGCGGAACCAGACGGCGCCGCGCACGGACGGCAGAATCTGAAGCGAGGTCGGCTCCATAACGATGCAGGCGTCGGCCTGCTCACCGCGCCGCACCATCGCCAGGGTGCCGTTTCCCCCGACTTCCTCCTCGACCACCAGATGCGCCAGCGTCTCGCCGGCGGGCCGGAAGCCGAGCTCGTCCAGTGCGCGGAAGGCCGCGTACAGGGCCGCGATCTGGCCCTTGGCGTCGCACGCCCCGCGCCCCCAGATCTCCCCACCGGCCCGACGCGGCTCGAACGGCCGGTCGTGGTCTTTGGAGGCGGGAACGACGTCGATGTGCGTGTTCACCAGCAGCGAGCGCCCGCCGCCGCGGCCCGGCCGCCGCAGCCGCAGATTCGAGCGGCCCTCGTAGTCGAGATCGGGGAGCGGATCGGAGTAGTCCTCGTCGGCGCGCAGCGCGTTGCTCAGCGCCACGCGCTCGACTTCGGCGACGCGGCTGAAACGAGCGGCGGCGCACTCGATCGCCTCCGCCTCCCGGCCGGGCAGCGACGGGAAGCGGATCAGGTCGCAGAGAAAGTCTTCGATTTCGCCGCGGACCGCTTCGACGGCCGCACGGATCTGATCCGGTCGGGGCGCCGTCACGGCTTTACGCCTCCGCCTTGGCGACGTACCGCGGCGGCAGTCCGGCGAGGAACCGGTCGATCTCGAGCACGATCAGCTCCCGGATCCGCCACGCCGCATCCTCGCTGTACCAAGCCAGGTGCGGCGTCAATATGATGTTCGGGGCGCCGAACAAAGGATGATCGGGCGGCGGCGGCTCGCGGTCGAACACGTCGATGGCCGCTCCGGCGATGACGCCGTTTCGCAGCGCTTCGGCCAGCGCCGCGGCGTCCACCATCGGACCGCGCGAGGTGTTGATCAAGTGCGCGGTCGGCTTCATCAAAGCCAGCGTTTCCGCGTTGACGATGTGCCGCGTCTCGCGCGTCAGCGGCGTGTGCACCGTCACGAAGTCCGCCTCGCGAAACATCGTCTCTTTGTCCACCACCTCGATGCCGAGCTCGCGCTTGCGCTCCTGGCTCAGATACGGATCGACGATGCGGAAATCGACGCCGAAGGCCTTCAGCTTCTGGTAGACGCGGCTGCCGATCCGGCCGCAGCCGAGGATGCCCACCGTGCGGCCGGCGATCCGGTAGATCGGGATGACGCCGGTAAAGTCCCACTGCCCCCGCACCGAGGACTCGTCGAGCACGTGGCGGCTGGCGGGAAGCCGCCGCGCGCTGGCGAACATGAGCGTGATGGCGTGCTCAGCCACTTCGTCCATGCAGTAGTCCGGGATGTAGCAGCACGGGAGCGCCGCCAGGTCCACGTTGTCGTAACCGACGCCGTGGCGAATCACCAGCCGGCAGCGCTGCCAGCCGGCGACGATCTCCTCCGTCACCGGCACCATGTTCACGATCACGACGTCGGCGTCGCGCGTCGCTTCGATCACCCGCCCGGCGCTCATAAACTTGAGCTGATAGGCGGCAAACTCGACGCCGCGCCTGGCCATCTCGCGGGCTTCCCAATCGAGATCGGGCTCGATGTAATCGGTGACGACTATCTTCATGCTTCACCCTCGCCGGCGGCCACCCGCACCGTGCATCCCGTGGCCGCCGATTCGTAGATCGCCTCGACCACCTCGAGCGCGCGCAGGCCGTCTTCGGCCGGCACCGGCGGCGCCGTTCCGTCCCGAATGGCGGCGCCGAGTTGGCGCAGGTATTCGACTCCCATGACGCCGGCGTAGCCCGGCGCCGGTTCGAAGTCGAAGTGGATCTCGCGCCGGGGGGCCGCGCCGAAGGCCGCATCGTCGCTGCACACGAACAGCCGCTCGCGCACGCCCTCGAAGGAAGGGCTCCAGGAAAGCACGCCGCTTGTGCCGCGCAGGCCGAGGTACAGGTCGCGGCCGCTCGGGTAGGAGTCCGGCACGGTGTAGCTGATGTCGAGCACGGCGACGGTCCCGCGCGAGAATTCGAGCAGCGCGAACGAGTTGTCTTCGATGTCGTAGCGCTCGCCGGTGCGGACGGTCTTGCCCGTCACGGCGACGACTTCATCCTCGAGCAGCCACCGGAACAGGTCGATCCAGTGGACGCCGAGATTGTGCATCGGCCCGCCGCCGCTGAGCCGCTTCTCGAGCATCCAGGCGGCGCCTCCTTCGATGTACCGGTGGACGCGCCCGGCGGCGCAGCGCCCTTCGCAGCCGACGACGCGTCCCAGGATGCCCTGCTGGCGGAACAGCCGCATCTGGCGCGTCACGGGATGGCAGCGCCACACGTAAGGCGCCGTCAAGATGACGCCGGCCTGACGCGCCGCCGCGATCGCTTCGCGCAGCGCCGCCGAGGAAGCCGCCATCGGCTTTTCCACCATGACGTGGACGCCGCGCGCGGCACAGGCCGCGGCCGCTTCCGGGCAGTCGGCATGAGGCAGGAAGATCGCCGCCAAGTCGAGGCGCTCCTGCTCGAGCAACGCCCGCCAGTCGCGGTAGGCCCGCACGCCGAATTCGGCGGCGAACCGGTTCAGGACCTCCTGGTCGGATTCGGCCGCCGCCACCACCCGGAAGCCCCCGGCGGCCCGGAACGAGCCCATGTAGGCCCGCGGGTGCAGGTGCCGCAATCCGATCAGTCCGACGGTGAGTTCGCGCCCGGAGGTGCTCATCTTCAGTCCAAGCCCGCAGTGTAAGACCGCCGGGCGCGGCGGCGCAAATCGAATCAACGGGTCCGATTCACGGCCCGCCAGACCAGATAGCCCGCCGGCGGTAGAGCCGCCGCCAGCGAGAAGGCCGCTCCGTAGCGCCCCAGGTCGAACAGACGCCCGAAGACGGGCATCAGAACCGCCACGGCGCCGGACCAGGCCGCCGAGCCGATCCCCGAAATCAGACCGGCGTACCGCGACGAATAGACATCCGTAGCATACGCGATCGAGACGATGATGAAGCCGGCGGCGCAAAACATCGCCAGAAAAAAACCGGCCATTACCATCCACAGGTGCGGGGCCCGCGGGATCGCCGCCAGGGGCAGGCTCAGCACGGCCGCCGCCGCCAGCAGTCGCCGCAGGAGCGGAAAACGCCCGTCGGGCCGGCCGGCGCCGCGGTCGGCCAGCCACCCCCAGAAGAAATAGCCGATCTCCCAGCCGAGCGGCGGAATCCACAGGAGCTTGCCGATCAGCGCCTGGCCGGCGCCGAGCGCTTTGCTCAGGTAGAGCGCCGAGCCGTAAATGACGAACGCGATGGGCAGCGCGCCGGCCGCGTAGACGATGCCGAAACTCCAGATGCGCAAATCGGTGGCGCGCATGGCCGCTCCGGCGCTCTCCCGGGACGACGCCCGGGCATGGGCGCGAATGTCGGGCCTCCGGCTGACGAAGCTCCACAGCGCCAGCCAGGCCAGTCCGATCGCGCCGGTGAAGTAGAAGGCCGGGCGCCAGCCCCACCACAAGGCGATCGGCGTGACGATGAGCGGCGTGAGCACCGCGCCGAGTGAGCCGCCGCTGTAGGCGACGGCGATGCCGCGCGAGCGCTTCGACGGAGGCAGCGTCTGGATCGCCACGCGCAATCCGCCGGGGAAGGTGGCGCCCTCGCCGAAGCCCAGCGCCGCCCGCGCCAGCGCAAAACCGCCGAAGCCGCTCACCAGAGCGTGCGCCGCCGACGCCAGCGTCCAGGCCAGCACGGCCACGCTCATCCCCCAGCGCACGCCCCAAAGGTCCAGAAAGCGGCCCCAGAGAGGGTTGCCGGCCATGTAGGCGATCGAGAAAGCGGAGATGACCAGCCCGTACTGCTCCGCCGTCAGGTGGGTTTCTTCGAGGATCGCCGGCGCCAGCAGCGCCAGCGTATTGCGGTCGACATAGCTGATCAGCGAAACCAGCAACATCGTCGCCGCCGGCCCCCAGACCGACAGCCCCTTCACGGCGCGCGCCCTCCGAAGCCGGGCGCTAAGCTTCGAGCGCAGCCTCCGGCTCGGCCCATGGGAGGCTGTGATCGGCCGTGACGCTCCAGGTTCCGGGAGGAGAAATCAGGCTGAAGATCG
>JBBIMZ010000109.1:0-4691 GCA_037444135.1 Solibacteraceae bacterium | reverse complement strand
CACGGGCCGGGAATCCAGCGGTAGCGCTCGATGACGGATTCGTCCACCTCGACGCCGAAGCCGGGTGCCCGCGGAACGGTCAGTTCGCCCCGCTCGATCGCCAGCGGCTCTTTCAAAATCTCGGTTGCGAGCGGAAACGGATACATCGTCGCCAGCCGCTCCGTCGAGTAGACCGGGTACTCGAGCCACTCCACCACCGACTCCGGCCAGCAGACGCCCAGATGCGCCGCCGCAATCACTTCGAGATCGGTGCCCCAGCTATGGAAGGCGAACCGGAGCCCTTCGCGCGCCACTTCGCTGAGGATGCGCCGGCCGGCCGCATAGCCGCCCTGGCAGACCACGTCCATCTGGACGTAGTCCACGCACTGCGTCCCGATCAGGTCGAGAAACCGCTCTTCGCTCGGTTCGTGCTCGCCGCTCGCCAGCGGCACGATCTCTTTTGCCTTGAACCGGCGGTAGCTCTCGTGGTCATCCGGCGGCATCGGTTCCTCGAGCCAGGCGATGCGGTAGGCGCTCATCTGCCGCGCCACCTCCTCCACCACCGCCGCGCTGTAGCTGCGATCGCCCATCCGCCACCAAGTATGTGCGTCCACCATCAGCTCGACGTCCGGCCCCACGGCTTCGCGCATCAACCGAACGGTCCTGACGTCCTCCTCCGGACCGAGCGCCGGCCTCATCTTGTAAGCTGAAAAGCCCAGCCTGGCGATGCCCGCGGCCTCGGCGGCATAGCCCTCCGGCGGCTGATACATTCCCGCGCTCCCGTACAGGCGGATCTTGTCGCGCACGCGCCCGCCGATCAGCTCCGAGACAGGAAGCCCCTTGAGCTTCCCGAACAGATCGTAGACGGCCAGCTCGACGCCGGCGTACAGCTTCACCAGCTCCGGATCGTCGCCGTGGTCCTTGATGAACTGGATGCGGAGCGCGTCCGGGTCGCCCAGAGCACGGCCCTCCAGGAACGGCGCGATGACCGTCTCGATCCGCCGCTGCGCCTTCTCGCTTCCCTGGCCCGGCCCGTAGCCCACCAGGCCGCTGTCGGCCTCGATGCGCACGAGCATCGCATCGCGCTTGAGAATCAACCGCTCGCCGCCGTAATAGCTGAGTTTGACCGGTTCGCGAAACGGATAGGAGAGCAAGAACGACCGGACGCTTCGAATTCGCATTAGCTACCAGGATGGTGCGCCCGGCCGCGCCTTGTCAATCAAACCGCGCCCGCCGGCGGCGCGCGCTAAGCCAGCAGCCCGCCGTGGCCGAGACAAGCCAGCTCCCAGCCCGACACGCGGTAGCGCGCCAGCATCGGCGGCAGCACCAAGTCCACCACGTTCGGCTTGGCCGACCGGAAGCAACCCGGCGCCGAAACGACGGGAATGTCGTCGCGATAGCCGAGCAGAAGCAGATTGCCGGGCTCGACCGGCGCCAGGAACTTTTCCAGGTGGCAGCCCACGCGGACCATCGCCCGGCCGATGACATCCTCCGGCCCGGCCGGCGCCGTCGTCGACGCCATCAGCACCACCGCCGGCCGCACCCGCAGCAAGTGCTCCAGGGCGCGGCTCACCGGACCTTCTTCCTCGATGACCGCCATGACGAAGTTGGCGCACGCCCCCAAGCGCTCCAGCCGCTGCGTCATCACATTCTCGAACAACTGGCGCGCCCGCTCGCCTGTCACCGGATCGCTGTAGAGCACCGCCACCACCGGCGTGCGGATTGGACGCGCCTGCAAGATCGGCCCCCGCTCACGCAGAATCGAGACCACCGCCTCCAGTTGGGTTCTGGCCACGGCGAACGGCGCGCTCTTGACGGTCGCCACGCGCTGGCCGGCGCGGGCGTAGCTGAAGTTCGGCGCCGTCGCGATCACGATGCTGGCCGTGCAGTTGATTTGCTTGAGCAGTTCGTCGTCCACCAGGACGCAGCAGTTCTCCGTAGCGATCAGGTTCGCCCTCCCGCCTGCCGCCAGGCGGATCTCCAGCGCGCCGCAGCTCATCTCGCTGGCCACGGTCACCACCGCCTCGTCTTCGCCGATTTCGCCCTCCTCGAGTTCGGTCACCCAAACCTGCTGCATTCCTTCCATCTCGAGGAGTTTGACGTCCTCTTCGCTGATCACATGGCCTTTGGAAAACAGCTTCCGGCCGCCGGGACGAAACACGGTGCAGCACAAGATGCGGCCCGCCGACTCCTTGACTCCGACTGTCAATGCCTTCATCTTCGCGCCTCGGTACGATGGGATTATGACATAGATCTAGTAGTACTAGATCTTCCCATATATAACTATTCGCCAGTGGAAAATCAAGACCGTTTTTCTCAGTTTTTTGCGCTTTTTGAAGAAAAACAGCCCCGGCACCGGTACTTCAGATGAGGGCGTACGGCGAAAACAGGGCGAAGATCAGCCGCGTTTCAACACGGGCAACCGGATCTGATTCGCCTCCGGGTCGTGACGGAGTGCAGCCCTCTCGCCGCGGAGGGCGCGCTCGACCGCCTCGGGCTGATCGAGGTACTTGACCATGGCGACTTCGTCACAGCACTGGAACTTGGGGCAACGCAGGCAGTCTTTCCAGGCCTTCAAAGGCAATTCGGAGCGGTTCACCTCGCGGTAGCCCAGCTTCTCAAAAAAGCCCGGAACGTAGGTGAAGGCGAACAACATTTCGAGCCCGCATCGCCGCGCCTGGTCTTCGAGCGCCGCCGCCAGCAGGCTCCCGAGCCCGCGGCCGTGCGATCCCGGCGCCACGGCCATGGACCGGATCTCACCGGATGTGGGGGTGTAGAAATGGAGCGCGCCGCAGGCAGAGACATGCGAGTTCTCCTCGGCGACGAGAAAGTCCCGGATATTCTCGGCCATTTCAAACTCGGTGCGCGGCAACATAATTCCCTGAGCGGCATAGCCGTTGATCAGCTCGAGCAGCGCGGGAATGTCCCGCATGGTCGCCGGGCGCACTCTCACGGCGTCGCCTCCATGAGCCGGCTGCCAAGCGGCTCCCCCTCGAGCAGCCGCCGCACCACGTCCGGCTCGGCGCCGGGCGCGATCACCACGCCGGCGACGCCGCCCCGGAGCGCCTCCGACGCCGCCTTCAGCTTCGCCAGCATGCCTCCGGTGGCGATCCCGTCGCGAATCAACCGTTCGCCGGCGGCGGCGTCGAGCCGCGCGATCACCCGTCCGGCCGCATCGCGAACGCCATCGACGTCGGTGAGAAAAATCAGCCGCTCGGCCCGAAAGCCGATCGCGCACGCCACCGCCATCTGGTCGGCGTTAACGTTGTAAATCCTGCCGTCGCGGCCGCCCGCCACGCAGGCCACGACCGGCAGATATCCCGCTCCGGTCAGCGTCTCCAGCACCGCCGGGTTGCAGCGCACCGGGCGGCCGACCGCGCCGAGCTCCTCGGCCAGCGGCTCGGCTTCCGTCAGCGAGGCGTCGATGCCGCTGAGCCCGACGGCCGGGGCGCCGCCGGCGATTAGCGCGGCCACGAACTCGTGATTGACGCTGCCGGCGAAAACTTTCAAGACGGCGTCGAGCACCTCCGGCGTGGTCACGCGCAGCCCGTTGACGAAGCGGCTCTCGACGCCGCGTTCGGTCAGAAACCGGGTCATCTGCCTGCCTCCGCCGTGGACCACGACCATGCGCACGCCGCCGCGGGCCGCCTGCGCCAGTTCCCGGCCGATCCGCCGCCGCGAGGCTTCCTCATCGAGGAGCGTGCCGCCGACCTTTACCAGAATCCTCATATCAGCCCTTCCGTCTCCTCGAAGCCGAGCATCAGGTTCATGTTCTGCACCGCCTGGCCGGCCGCGCCTTTGACCAGATTGTCAATCACGCTCACAACCACGCCGCGGCCCGTCCGGGAGTCGAACTTCCAGCCGATGTCACAGAAGTTCGTATGCTGCACAGACTCAAGATCGGGCACCGTGCCCGGCTCGTAGAGCCTCACGAACGGCTCGCCCGCGTAGGAGCGCTCATAGACTTCCAGCAGGTGGTCGGCCGAAGCCTCCCCCGACGCCCGAATATAAATCGTCTCGAGAATCCCCCGGTCCACCGGCAGCAGATGCGCCGTAAAGGCGAATTCCCCTTCGGCCAGCCCCGAGTGGTCCAGCACTTCCGGCACGTGCCGGTGATCCAGGATCGAGTAGGCCGAGAAATTCTCCGTCACTTCGCAGAAGCTCGTCTTCAGGCTCGGTTTCCGGCCCGCGCCGCTGACGCCGGACTTGGCGTCGCAGACGATGCCCGCCGCCCGGTCGGCAAGGCCGCTGGCGACCAGTGGCCGCACGGCCAGATTCGCCGCCGTCGGGTAGCAGCCCGCATTGGCCACGAGCCGCGCCCCGCGAATGCGCTCCCGATAAAACTCCGGCAGCCCGTATACGGCTTCTTCGAGCAGATCCGGCCGCGTATGCTCTTCGCCGTACCACCGCCGGAAGATCTCGCGCGAACGCAACCGGAAGGCGCCGCTCAGATCGATGACCTTCGCGCCCGCCTCCAGCATCTCCGGCGCGAGCTCCATCGACACTTCGGCCGGCGTCGCCAGAAAGACCACCGCCAGCCCCGCTTCGCCCACCGCCTTGCCGGCGCACGGAAGCCTCGGCGGCCCGTTGTAGCCGCGAGGTCGGGGGCGCTCGCCAGCGTCGGAACGGTGCTCGAGCAGCCAGGCCTCGACGCGGGGATGGCGCTTGAGGATCCGGACCAGCTCGGCGCCGCTGTAGCCGCGGAAGCCGAC
>JBBIMZ010000108.1:0-9310 GCA_037444135.1 Solibacteraceae bacterium | reverse complement strand
AACCGGACCTTCTTCTTCGCCACCTACGAGCGCTTCCCGCTCCGGAACGAGAGAATTTTCAACACCAACGTGCCGACGCTCGCCTTCCGCCAGGGAGATTTTTCCTCGCTGGCCACCGCCATCCGCGACCCGCTCTCGGGCGCCGTCTTCCCGGGCAATGTCATCCCGCCGAGCCGGCTGAATGCGAGCTCGCTCAAGATCCAGCAGCGCTTCTACCCCGAGCCGAACTTCGGTCCGGCCACCAGCTGGCTGGAGAACTGGCGCGGCACCCGGCCGAGTTCCCAGTACAAGACCCAGGTCGAGGGCCGGCTCGACCACCAGCTCTCGGCGTCCAACTCCCTGTTCGTCCGTTTCTCCTGGAACCGCACGGGCGCCAACGTCTGGGACTACAACCTCGTGACGATCCCCAAGCGGGAGCAGGACCGGCGCACAACCACCATCACCGTCTCCGATAACCACCTGTTCAGCCCCACCCTGATCAACGAGTTCCGCTTCGGGATCATGCGGACGAAAAACCCGGCCTTCAACCCCCTGGACGGGCCCGCGCTGGTGCGTGAGTTCGGCCTCGAGGGCATCACCTGGAACCCGAAGCTGGACAAGGGAGCGCCGGTGTTCAGCTTCAACAACTTCGAGCAGATCGGCGCCACCGACATCTACCAGGATCCGAGCGAGCGGATCCATCAGGTGGTCAATAACGTCACCTGGACGCGCGCCAATCACGTCGTCAAGACCGGCGTCGATCTGCGCTGGAATCGCGGCACCAACTTCCCCGGCGGAACCAGCTTCCCGGTGTTGCAGTTCGGCCAGTTCTCCTTCAGCGGCCGTTTCACCGGCTTCGACTACGCCGACTTCCTGCTCGGCATCCCGACCTCGGCGGGCCGGGCCGTGGCCGCGCCGCTCAGTCACGCCGTCAACACCGATCTGGCGCTGTTCGTCCAGGACGACTGGAAGATCACGCCGCGGCTGACGCTGAACCTGGGCGTGCGCTTCGAGTACAATCCTCCCTACCACGCAACCGACGGCAACTTCTTCAATTTCGACCCGGCCACCGGACGCCTGGTCTTGCCCGACCGGGAAGCCCTCGGCCGCGTCAATCCGCTGTTTCCCTCCGACCTGGTGCCGATCGTCACGGCCGATCAGGCCGGCGTGCCGCGCAGCCTCTTTTTCACCGACTTGAACAACCTCGTGCCGCGCTTCGGCTTCGCCTGGCGTCCCCTGGCCGGCAACCGGACGGTGATCCGCGGCGGCTACGGCGTCTACATCGACGATCTGACTTCCTCGATCTGGCGCCTCGGCACCGGAGGACCGTTCATCTCGCGCGAGACGTTCGACAACGAGATCGCCGGCGGCGTGCCCCGGTTCCAGTTTCCGCGTGCTTTTCCGCCCGGATTCGGCGCCATCGGCGCGCAGAGTTTCGCCGCCATCAATCCCAGGCTCCGCAATCCCTACATCCAGCAGTGGAACTTCACCATCGAACAGGAGGTGCTGAGCATGGGGCTGCGCGTTTCCTACATCGGCACGAATTCGCGCAAGCTCATCTGGGTGCAGAACATCAATCAGCCCCCGCCCTCGCTCACTCCGTTCACCAACAGCCTGCGGCGCTTCCCCAACCTGCGGGACATCGGCGTGCGCGACAACGGCGGCCTCCACAACTACCACTCGCTGCACGTGACGGCTGAGCGCAAGCTCCAGCGAGGTCTCTACTACCAGGTCGGCTGGACCTGGGCGAGCATGCTGACCGACTGCCTCAGCGACAGCGAGTCCGGCTGCCAGCCCCAGAATGCCTACGCGCGCCACCTCGACTACGGCAACGTCGATTACATGAACCGGCACCGCCTCGTTGGCACGCTAATGTGGGACCTGCCGTTCGGCTCTGGGCGGGCCCTGATGACCAATGCGAGCCGGCCGCTGGAGTACCTGCTCGGAGGCTGGACGCTGAGCAGCATCCTGGTGGCCCAGACCGGGCTGTTCTTCAGCCCCAACTTCAGCGGCTTCGACGTCTCCAATACCGGAACCACCGGCACGCAGCGGCCCGACCGGATCGGCAACGGAAATTTGCCGGTTGCACAGCGCACCATCACCCGCTGGTTCGACAATACGGCCTTTGTCGTCCCCGGGGACACTAACGGCGACGGGCGGCCGGACGTGAACGTCGGACGCTTTGGCAATTCAGCCCCGAACATCCTGGAGGGTCCGGGTGCTTTCATTCTCGACGCCGGCCTGCACAAGAGCTTCCGCTTCCGCGAGCGCGTCCGCGTCCAGCTCGAGGGGACCTTCACCAACGTGCTGAATCACCCCAACTACGGGCTGCCGAACGCCAACATCCGCTCGGCCAGCGTCGGCCGCATCACGAGCCTTTACGGCCGCTACGGCGCCGGCCCGCGCGGCGGGCGCCTCGGCCTGCGGATTGAATTCTAGTCCGCGCTCGCCGGCGCCGCCAACGCCAGGGCGACCAGCGTGCGCACGCCCACGCCCGTCGGGCCCTTGGGCATGAACGGCTTGTCCTCTTCGAGCCAGGCCGTCCCGGCGATGTCCAGGTGCACCCAGGGGCGCGGATCGGCGAATTCTTTGAGGAAGCGGGCGGCCGTGATGGCGCCGGCGGCGCGCGGGCCGACGTTGGGCAGATCGGCGAACGGCGTCTTCAGATAGTCCATGTAGTCGTCATCGACCGGCAGGGGCCAGACCTTCTCGCCGGTGGCCCGCGCCGCCGCCAGGAACCGGTCGAGCCAGGCCTGATGGTTCGAGAACGCCCCGGCATAATGGTGGCCGAGAGCGACGACGATCGCACCGGTGAGCGTCGCCAGATCCACCAGGTGGGTGCAGCCGAGCCGCTGGGCGTAGGTCAGCGCGTCGGCCAGGATCAAGCGGCCTTCGGCGTCCGTGTTGAGCACCTCCACCGTTTTGCCGGACAGCGTCCGGACGATGTCGCCGGGGCGCTGCGCGCGCGGCCCCGGCATGTTCTCGACTGCGGGAATGATTGCCGTAACCGGCACGGGGGGCCGGAGCAAGGCCAGGGCGCGCATGGCGCCGAGCACGGCCGCGCCGCCGGCCATGTCGTAGCGCATCTGGTCCATCTTTTCGGCCGGCTTGATCGAGATGCCTCCCGTGTCGAAGGTGACGCCTTTGCCGACAAATCCCAAGTGCGCGCCCCGCCGAATCGCCGAGCTGGGACGGTAGCGCAACACGATGAGTGCAGGAGGTTCGGCGCTGCCCTGCGCCACGCCGAGCAGCGCGCCCATGCCGAGCTGCGTCATGCGATCGCGGTCCAGGATCTCGCAGGCCAGTTCGTGTTCGGCCGCCAGGCGGTGCGCCGCCTCGGCCAAGGCGCTGGGCGTGAGGCGATTGCCCGGCTCGGCGGCCAGATCGCGGGCGTAGTTTTGGGACTCGGCCACGATGCGTCCGCGCTCGAGGGCCCGCTCCAGCGCCGGATCGCCGCCGGGGGCAAGCACCGTGAAGCTCTCCAGACGGCTCTCCTCCTTCTTCGGGTCGGTCTTGTAACGATCCGGCTCATAAGCGCCCAGGATGGCGCCCTCGACGGCCGCGGCAACCGCGTCGGCCGGCGGCGGAGGCGCCTCGGCGAGCATCGCGACGCGTTTGGTGGCCTTCGACCGCAGCGAGCGAACCGCCGCCGCAGTCACCAGACGTAGCTGCGCCGCATCGAATTCGGCGCGCTTGCCGCAACCGGCCAGAGCCAGGCGCCGCGCCCGTAACCCGGCCGGCTGATGGAGCACCGCCAGAGCATACCGCTCCCCGGTGAACTCCCCGGAATCGTAGACCTGCTGAATCCAGGTGGCTGGCGGGCGGTCGAGCTCCGGGCGTGCGTCCTCGAATCCGGGCAGGATCAAAACGTCGGCTTCGGCTTCCGCGATGGGGCCCAGGTTCAATGCGACTTGCATGGTTCGGCTCCTCGAAGTGGTGTTCAACGATGGGCGCGATCGTGCACCGCCTGGCGGGCTTCCTCCTCCCGCTCGCGCCTCCGGATCGCTTCGCGCTTGTCGTGTTGCTTCTTGCCCCGGCAGAGCGCAATCTCGCACTTGATGCGCCCGTTCTTCAGGTACAGCTTCGTGGGAATCAGCGTCAAGCCTTTCTCGCGCGTCTTGCCCGCCAGCTTGTCGATCTCCCGGCGATGGAGCAGGAGCTTGCGGCGGCGGTCGATGGGATGGTTGTAGATGTTGCCGTGCGAGTACTGGCCGATGTGGACGTTCACCAGCCAGGCCTCGTTGCCGGCGATCTCCGCGTAGCCGTCCCGGAGCTGCACCTGCCCGGCGCGGGCGGCCTTGACTTCGGTCCCCGTCAAAGCGAGACCCGCTTCATAGCGTTCCAGCAGGAAATAATCGGGGCCTTGCGGTTGTCGGCGAGGATCTTCTCGGGCTCCTTCTCACCCACCGGTTCCTGGCGCGAACCCTTATCGTAGCACAGCACGGCGACGAAGATAACCTGCTCAGGATCAGAGGAATAGCTCTACGCGGCCGCTTCCTCGCCGCTCCTGCGGCAAGGCCTTTTTGCTAGTCTGACGCCAAGGGGCCGGTGATGAGACACCTGAAAATCCTCATGCTCCGCTCATGTTCACTCGAGCGCAGTCCGCATGTCGTGACGGTGGCGAACTTCCTGGATCGGGCTGGGTTTGACGTCGTGCTTGCCACGCTCGTCGAGGGGCGTCGTCCGGCCCGGCTGTCGGCCGGCGTGCAACACGCCTGTTTCGGCTCGACACCTGCGGTCTCGGTCCGGGCACGGATCCGGGGCTTCATCGGAGAGGCCCGCTGGTTCCGGCGGCTCATCCGGGCCCAGGCGGCGGACGTGCTTTACGTTATCGACCACTGGAGTCTTCCTCGCGTCATCGCAGCCGGGGGCTGGTCGCCGCGCCGGGGGAGGGTGTTGGTCTACCACAGCTTCGACTGGATGGACCCCCACCTGTTGCGGGCGCCGAACCGGTTTCACAGGTGGTGGGAACGGCCGGCGTGCCTTCGGGCCGACTTGTGCGTGAATGTCGACCGAAGTCGCGCCCGGATGATGCAGGCCTTGTACCGGCTCGACAGAATGCCGCTGTGGATTCCCAACTTTCCCTTGCGGGACGAGGAGGCTCCGCCCAGGGATGAAACGTTGCGGGCCGAGCTGCTCGGTCCGGAGGGACGATTCCTGGTGATCTGCCCCGCCCAGGCCACCCGGGACCGCCTGTGCCTGGAGCTCATCCAGGCCATAGCGCTGCTCCCTTCCGAGTACCGGCTGGTGACGTTTCATGGTCCTGGAGAATACGGCGAGAAGTGCCGGGAACTCGCGCGGAGCGGCGGCCTGCGAGGCCGCGTCAGATTTCTCGATCCCCGTCCATACGACGAGCTGGCCCCTTACGTCTCCTGCGCCGATATCGGAGTGGTCTTGAGCGATTGGAGAGCCAACAGCGGGGATTACATGGCGAACTCGGGCAGGCTCGCCGGGTTGTTATGCGCGGCCGTGCCAGTGGTGGCGTTCGACGTGCCGAACCTCGCAGCGCTCGTATACAAGTGGGGTCTCGGGGAGTGTTGTGATTGCTACGATCCGGCGAGCATCGCGGAGGCGGTCGCGACGGTGGCCGAAGGTCCTCCGGGACTTGAGGAACGGCGGCGGCGCATCCGGCTGGCTGTTCAACAGGAGTTGCACTTCGAGCGGCGCGGGCATCTGCTGGCCCAGGAGTTGAGACGCCTGGCCTCGCCCGGCGAGGATCTCCGGGCTCGATGCAAGCTCCGGTTTGACTGAGCGCTGCGGGAGCCGGTCAGGCCGGCCAGCTCTGCCGGCTCTCCACGCGTGCGGCGGGACAAGCGTCAAGACTCTTGTGAGTGAGAATTCTCACCGTGCGACTACGCGGCGAAAGCGATCACATGCGTACGTTTAGAGGATTAGCCCTGCTTGCGGCCATGTTGAGCCTCCTGGCGGCGCCCGCCGGCGGACGCACCAAGAAGGGCGACCGGTACTTGAAGGACGGCCAGGCGGCTCAGGCGATGGAAGATTGGGACAAGGCGCTCGACGCCTACGAGAAGGCGCTGATCGAAGACCCCTCGGACCCCCTCTACCAGCTCGCCGTGCGGCGCGCGCGCTTTCAGGCCTCCCAAGTGCACCTGAGCCGGGGCAAACAGCTCCGCAAGGAGGGCAAGCTCGAAGAGGCGCTCCAGGAGTTCCAGAAAGCCTACGCCATCGACCCGAGCTCGAGCATCGCCGAGCAGGAGCTGCGCACCACCTACCGGATGATCGAGGCCGAGGAGAAGCGCCGCAAGGAAGGAGAACCGGTCACCGAAGAGCGCGGGCTGACGCCGGCCGAAAAGGCGCGGCGCGAGGCCGAACAACGCCTGGCCCGCATTCAGCCGGTGCCCGAACTCAAGCCGATCTCGCCCACGCTGAACACGCTGAAGATGAGCAACCAGCCGGTGAAAGTGCTCTACGAGACCGTGGGTAAGCTGGCCGGCATCAACGTGGTCTTCGATCCGGACTACCAGGCGCCGCCGCGGACCTATTCGGTGGATCTGAGCAACACGACGCTCGAGGAGGCGCTGCGGTATCTCTCGGTGCTGACCAAGACCTATTGGAAGCCGCTTTCCGAGAACACGATCTTTGTGACCGAAGACAACGTCACCAAGCGGCGCGACCACGAGGAGATGGTGGTGAAGGTCTTCTATCTGGAGAACATCACCAAGGTGCAGGACCTCCAGGAGATCGCCACCGCGGTGCGCTCGGTGACGGATATCCGCCGCTTCTTCCCCTACAACGCGCAGAACGCCCTGATCGTGCGCGACACGGTGGACAAGGTGATGCTCGCCGAAAAGCTCATCCGGGACTTGGACAAGCCGCTCTCGGAAGTCGTCGTGGACGTGATCGTGATGGAGGCCAACCGGAGCCGGACGCGCGATCTGGCCATGGCGATCATGTCGGCGGGCAAGGCGGGCCTGTCGCTTCCGGTGACGTTCGCCCCCGGCGGGAAGGCCCCTCCGAGCAGCGGCGACACCACGGGCGGCACGGGGGGGACTACCGGCGGTTCGACCAGCGCAGCCGGCGGTCTGGTGCCTCTCGGCCAACTCGGCAAACTCACCGAGAACGACTGGTCGACGACGCTGCCGGGCGCCCTGCTCCAGGCCCTGATGACCGACCGGAGCACGCGCATTCTCCAGCGCCCCCAAGTGCGAGCCGCCGACGGGCAGAAGGCCTCCCTGAGGTTGGGAGACCGCTTTCCCTACGCCACGGGCAGCTTTCAGCCGGGCGTGGGAGCGATCGGCGTCAGCCCTCTGGTGAGCACGCAGTTCCAGTTCGCCGACGTGGGCGTCAACGTGGACATCACGCCGAAGATTCACGGCGATTCGGAGATCTCGATGCACGTGGAAATCGAGATCTCGGCCGTGCGCGACCGCATCGACGTCGGCGGCCTTTCGCAGCCGGTGATCGGGCAGCGGAAAGTGACCGAAGACATCCGCGTGCGCGACGGCGAGGTGACGCTGCTCGGCGGGCTGAGCCAGGATCAGTCGACGCGGACCAAGTCCGGGATTCCGGGGCTCGGCGACATTCCCCTCATCCGCTGGCTGGGCTTTTCGAGCGACAGCAAGGAGCGCAACGAGGGCGAGCTGCTGATCGCGCTGGTGCCGCGCATCGTCCGAAGGCCGGAGATCGAGGAGGTGAATCTGCGCGGGGTGGCGGCCGGCACCGACCAGGTGGTGAAGATCAACACGGCTCCGCGCGGCCGCGAGGGGGCCGCGCCGCCGGCGGAAGCCAAACCGGCGCCCGCGCCGCCCGAAGAGCCGCTCAAAGAGCCGGAACCGGCCAAGCCGGCTGAGCCGATTCCACCGGCGGCCACCCGCCTCCGGTTCAATCCGCCCTCGGTGACGGCCAAGCGCGGAACGACCTTCACCGTGACGCTCATGATCGAGAACGCCACGGACGTCTTCAATGTTCCGATCCGGTTCAAGTTCGACCCGAAGGCGCTGCGGCTCAACGAGGTGGAGCGCGGGACGTTTTTCGTGGCCAACGGAGAGTCGGCGATCTTTACGCGGAACATTTTGAACGACACCGGAGACGCCACCGTCATCCTGAACCGCATGCCGGGTTCGCGGGGAGTGAGCGGGGCGGGCTCGCTGGTGAGCCTGATCTTTCAGGCCGTCGAGACGGGGACGACGCAGGTTTCGCTTTCCGAGATCGCCGTGCGGAATTCGGAGATGCAGCCGGCGGCGGTCGAGCCGCCGGTGTTGCGTGTGACGATCCAGGAATGAGCAGGCACAAGCAGCGAGGCCTGACGCTGGTGGAGCTGATCGTGGCTTTCACGATCATGCTGCTGCTGACGACGATGGTGCCGCTGGCGCGCTACAAGGTGCGCCGGGACCAGGAGCGCGAACTGCGCTGGGCCTTGCGCGAGATCCGGACGGCGATCGACAAGTACAAGGACGCCTGCGACGCCAACCTGCTGGGGCCGCCGGAGCTGGGCACTGAGTGCTATCCGAAGGACCTCGACGTCCTGGTCGAGGGCGTCAAGGCCGCCGGCTCGGTGGACAAGAAGTACAAGTTCCTGCGCCGGATCCCGCGCGATCCGATGACGAATTCCACCGACTGGGGCAAGCGCAGCGTCCAGGACGACCCGGACTCGCTGGCCTGGGGCGGCCAGAACGTCTTCGACGTCTACACGAAATCGACGGCGCGCGCCCCCGACGGCACGCCATACTCGGAGTGGTGATGCGCCGGCGCGGATTCACGCTCGTCGAAATCCTGATCGTGATGACGATCATCTCGATCCTCGTCTCGATCGCCGTGCCGCTCTACCAGAAGTCGATCATCCGGGCCAAGGAGAGCGTGCTGCGCAACAACCTGTTCACGCTGCGCACCGTCATCGACGAGTACACCTTTGACAAGAAGAAGGCGCCCCAGTCGCTCGAGGATCTGGTGCGCGAAGGCTACCTCCGCCAGATCCCCATCGACCCGATGACGGGCTCGGACAAGACCTGGGTGGTCGTCATGGAGGACGCCCTCACCAGCGTCGATCAGACCGAGCCCGGCATCTACGACGTCCGCTCCGGCTCGGACCGCATCTCGCTCGAAGGCACGCCGTATTCGGAATGGTAAAATAGGGGCAGGATCCCCGGTCGTCTAATGGTAAGACAACGGCCTTTGGAGCCGTGAATCGTGGTTCGAATCCATGCCGGGGAGCCACACCCTAAGACCATAACTTCCCGCCGCCCCGTTTTGCTTGACGCCATCGCCGCTTGCAGCCGCCCGTTATCCCAAACATTCGCCAGTATTTGCGTTTCCGCACGGTTCTCCGGTTGGAAACACCTCCGACCGGGCCACGCGCTCAACCATCATGGTT
>JBBIMZ010000107.1:0-9357 GCA_037444135.1 Solibacteraceae bacterium | reverse complement strand
TCGACAAGGTGCGCCTCGACCTGGCTGAAGTCGCCTCCATCGTTCGCCCGGCGGGCGTTCCGATCCTGGTGGACGCCGCCGCCGACTACCCGATCGTTCCGAATCCCTACATCGCCGCCGGCGCCGATATGGTCGCTTACAGCGGCGGCAAGATTATTCGCGGCCCGCAGTCGGCCGGCCTCTTGATCGGACGCAAGGACCTTGTCAAGGCCGCCTGGGCCAATTCGGCCCCGCACCACGCCTTCGGCCGGATGATGAAGGTGAGCAAGGAAGAGATCGTCGGGATGGTGACCGCGATCGAGGTGTGGTTCCACAAGCGCAACTTCGAAAACGAGTGCCAGGAGTGGCGCGGCTGGTTCGATTACATCTCGAAGAGGATTACGGCGGTCGAAGGAGTGACCACCAAGCTCACCGAGCCGCAGCGCGGCGGTCCATTCCCCGGGCTGATGATTTCCTGGGATCCGGCAAAGATCGGGCTGACGGCCGGCGAACTCTACGAGATCCTTCTCAACGGCGAGCCGCGCATCATGACGCACGCCTCCGGCGGCGGCCATTCGTTCCTGCTGCGCCCCGCCGCCATGAAACCCGGCGAGTACAAGATCGTCGCCGACCGCCTCGCCGAAGTCTTCCGCAATGCCCCCAAGCCGAAAGAGCGCCGCCTGGCACCGCCCGTCCAGGACATCTCCGGTCGTTGGGACGTTCACGTCAAGTACCAGCTCGGCGAGGCCGACCACCTGCTGTTCCTCGAAGCGCGCGGCAACGAAGTCGTCGGGACGCACTTCGGCGCCGAATGGCGCGGCACAGTCCGCGGCACGATCGACGGCGACAAGGTCACGCTGCGCAGCTCGATTCCGTTCGAAGGCGCCAACCTGGCCTTCGTCTTCCAGGGAACCGTGTCGGGCGACGCGATGAACGGAGAACTCGAGCCGGACGAGTATCCCAAGGCCGAATGGACGGCCCGGCGTCATTTCCGCGCTTGATACGATGAATGAGTGTGCGGGCTAGCGGGCTTTCTGAACCGCGGTGAGCCGCTCGAAGCGGCCGCGATGGCCGCGGTTGCCACCCGCATGGCGGACACTCTCCGTCACCGCGGACCGGACGACGCAGGCGTCTGGGTCGATCCGGCCGCTGGCATTGCCCTCGCGCACCGCCGCCTGTCGATTCTCGACCTTTCGCCTCTGGGCCGCCAGCCGATGGTCTCCCGGAGCGGCGACTGGGTCATCGTCTTCAACGGGGAGATCTACAACTTCGCCGAAATCCGCGCCGAACTCGAAGCCCGCGGGCACGTCTTCCGCGGACACTCGGACACGGAGGTCATGCTCGCCTCGTTCGAGCAGTGGGGCATGGAAGCTTCGCTCCGGCTCTTCAACGGCATGTTCGCCTTCGCCGCCTGGCAACGGAGCACCCGCAGGCTCTATCTGGCCCGCGACCGTCTCGGCAAGAAGCCGCTTTATTTCGGCTGGGCCGGCGACACTTTCCTGTTCGGCTCGGAGCTGAAGGCACTGAAGGCGCATCCGGATTTTCGCGGCGAGATCGACCCAGCCATCCTGGCTCTGTTTCTCCGACACAGCTATATCCCGCACCCTTATTCGATCTACCGCGGCATCCGCAGCCTTCCGCCCGCCAGTTGCATCTCGCTCGGACCGGAAGCGACCGGCGTATTGCCCGAACCGGTTGCCTTCTGGTCGGTCCGGAAGGCGGCTGAGGAAGGCCTGCGCCGGCCGTTCACGAGCGCCCAGGAAGCCCTCGAGCAGCTTGACCAACTGCTTCGCGACGCCGTCAAGCTTCGCATGATCGCCGACGTCCCTCTGGGCGCCTTCCTGTCCGGCGGCATCGACTCGTCGCTGGTCGTCGCGCTGATGCAGGCTGAAAGCTCGCAGCCCGTAAAGACCTTCGCCATCGGGTTTCGCGAGGAGAGCTTCGACGAAGCCAGGCACGCCAGAGCCGTCGCGGCGCATCTCGGCACCGATCACACCGAGCAGTACGTGACGGCGGCCGACGCGATGAACGTCATCCCGTGCCTGCCGGCGATGTTCGACGAGCCGTTCGCCGATTCCTCTCAAATTCCCACGTTCCTCGTGTCGAAACTGGCCCGCAGCCGCGTGACCGTGAGCCTGTCCGGCGACGGCGGCGATGAGTTGTTTGGCGGCTATGCCGCTTACTTGACCAACCTCCGGTTCTGGCGCCGCTACGGCGGCCTGCCGCGTGCCGCCCGGAGGATCCTGGCCGCCGGAGCGCGGGCATTGTCGCCGCAGGCCTGGGACGGCTTGTTCACACGGCTCGATCCCGTGCTCCCGGCGGCCGTCAAACGCTCCAGCGCCGGCATCCGGCTCCACCGGCTGGCGACGGCTCTGTCGCAGGACGCCGCCGAAACCGTCTATTGCTCCTTGATGTCCTACTGGCAGCCCCCGTTCTCGCTCGTCCCCGGAGCCGGGGAGCCCCTGACGGCTTTCACGGATCCGGGCCGCCGCGCCGCCATCGACGGCTTCGCCGAGAAGATGATGTATCTGGACATGATCTCCTACCTGCCGGACGACATCCTCGTGAAGGTGGACCGCGCCAGCATGGCGGTGAGCCTCGAAACGCGCGGGCCGCTGCTCGATTATCGGGTCGCCGAACTGGCCTGGCGCATCCCGCTCAGCCTGAAGATCCGCAACGGCCAGGGCAAGTGGTTGCTGCGGCGGCTTCTCTACCGCTATGTCCCGGCGGAGCTCGTCGAGCGGCCCAAAGCCGGCTTCGCCGTCCCGATCGGCGCCTGGATCCGGGGACCGCTGCGGGATTGGACGGAGGAGTTGCTGCGCTCGGAGCGGCTTGCCGCCGGCGGCCTGCTCGATCCGGCGCCGGTGCGGAATCTTTGGCGCCAGCATCTCCAAGGCGTCCACGACTGGGGAAGGCATCTGTGGCCCGTGCTGATTTTCCAGGCCTGGCGCGAGGCGCAAGCCCGATGAAGCCGCCGGTCTTCATCGTCGGCTGCCCGCGCTCGGGCACCACGTGGCTCTACCACATGCTGCTTTCCTCGGGCGGTTTCGCCATCTACCGCACCGAGCCGAAGGTCTTCACCTATCTGGCGCCGCTGTTCGGCCATTTCCGGTCGCGTGTCCAGCGCGAGCGCTTCCTCGAGAAATGGCTTGCCAGCGAAGACTTCGCCCGCAGCGGCCTCGACGCCGCCGAATTCCGAAGGCGCTTCCTCGACGAGTGCCGCTCGGCCGGCGACTGCCTGCGCCTCATCATGGAGAGCATCGCCCGCCAGCAGGGCGCCGAACGCTGGTCCGACTGCACGCCGGATAACCTGCTCCTGATGGACGAGATCCAGCGAAGTTTTCCTGACGCCCTCTTCATCCACTCTGTGCGCGACGGCCGGGACGTGGCCCTGTCGCTCAGCCGGCAGCGGTGGATCCGGCCTTTGCCGGGCGACCGCGGCGTGCCCGAGGTGATCCCGGCCGCCCTGTACTGGGACTGGGCGATCGGTCGCGGCAGAGCGCTCGGCGAACGCCTCGGGGGCGCCTACCTGGAAGTGCGCTATGAGGAGCTTGTGCGCGAGCCCCGGGTCGTCCTCGATCGCATCGGCGCTTATATCGGGCGCCGCCTCGACTATGAGCGCATCCAACGCGTGGGCATTGGTTCGGTGACGCGGCCGAACACTTCCTTTTCCGGGGAAGCCGGCGCGGAGGGCTTCCAGCCGCTCGAGCGTTGGCGAAAGGCCTATCCGCCCCTACAACTGGCGCGCGTGGAATCGCTGATCGGGTCCCGGCTCGAAGCGCTCGGCTACCGCCTCGCCGGCTCACCGGTCCCGCCTCCGCCGGCGGCCGACCGCTTTCGCCGGTGGCTCTATCGCTGGAATTTCAGCGCCCGCCTCTGGCTGAAGCTTCATTCTCCCCTCGCCCGGTATCTCTCCGGCACGGACCTGCTCGAGTTCCGCCCGCCGCTCGATGAGGCGGACAAGACGCTTCGTCCGGGGCTGCACCGGGAGTGGATCCGCCGCGCGGTCGCCGGCGAGGAATCCTGTCACTCCGAGCGGATCCGCTGAATCTGCGCGCCGACGCGGGCGAGCTTCTCCTCGATCCGCTCGTAGCCCCGGTCAATATGATAGACCCGGTCAATGACGGTTTCGCCGCTGGCCACCAGGCCGGCGAGCACCAGCGAAGCGCTGGCGCGCAGGTCGGAGGCGATCACCTGCGCGCCGCTCAACGCGCGCGGGCCGGCGACGATCGCCTGCCGGCCGATGACGCGAATGTTAGCTCCCATGCGCGCCAGCTCGAGCGCGTGCATGAACCGGTTCTCGAAGATCGTCTCGGTGATGAACGAGATGCCGTCCGCCTGCGTCATCAGCGCCATGAACTGAGCTTGCAGGTCCGTTGCGAAGCCAGGATACTCCTCGGTGACGACATCGACCGAGTGGAGGCCCCTGGCGCCGCGCACCCGCAAGGCGTCATCGTCCTCCACGGAGACCTCGGCGCCCGCCTGCCGCAGCTTGGCGATCAGCGCCGCCAGATGGTCAGGATTGCACCCGGCGACGAGCAGATCGCCCCCGGTGATGGCGCCGGCGATCAGATACGTGCCGGCTTCGATGCGGTCGGGGATGATGGTGTGCTCGGCGCCGTGCAGCCGGCTGACGCCCCGCACGCGGATCGTCGAGCTGCCTGCGCCTTCAATCTGGGCGCCCATCTTGACGAGTAGTTCGGCCAGGTCGGCCACCTCGGGCTCACGCGCCGCGTTCTCGAGCACCGTCTCTCCTTCGGCGAGCACGGCCGCCATCAGCAGGTCCTCGGTGCCGGTGACCGTGATCCGGTCGAAATGAAACAGCGTCCCTTTCAAGCCGTTAGGCGCCTCCGCCTCGATATAACCGTGCTCCTGGCGGATCCTGGCGCCGAGTTGCTCCAGGCCGGCGATATGCAGGTTGATGGGCCGGGCGCCGATGGCGCAGCCCCCCGGGAGCGACACGCGCGCCCTACCGGTGCGGGCGAGCAGCGGGCCCAGCACGAGGCTCGATGCGCGCATCGTCTTCACGACCTCGTAAGGCGCTTCCGGATGTGTGATCTCGGCGGCGGTGACCGCAACCGTTCCGCCGTTCTCCGATTGCACCACCGCCCCGTTGAGCCGGAGCAGCCGCTCCATCGTGCGCACGTCGCGCACGCGCGGGATGCGCCGGAGCGTCACCGTCTCCGCCGTCAGCAGGCAGGCAGCCAGCGCCGGCAGCGCCGAATTCTTGGCGCCGCTCACCGGAATTGCGCCTTGGAGCGGAACGCCGCCCCGAACGAGGAATTTGTCCATGCCCGCTATCCCGTCAGGGCCTCCGAGACGCGCCCTCCCGCTTCCGCCAGCCGCCGTTCAGCCTGCTCCCGGCTCAATCCCAGCCGGCGCATCACGATCGCCACCTTCACGTTGCCGCCCGAGGTTTCGAGCAGCCGCGCGGCCTCTTCCTCGCACACGCCGGCCGCCTGGCAGATGATCCGGCGCGCGCGCGCCGCAAGCTTGCTGTTGGTCGGCTGCACGTTCACCATCAGGTTCCCGTAGACATGGCCGAGCCGGATCATGGCGGCCGTGCTGAGCATGTTCAGCACCAGCTTGGTCGCCGTGCCCGCCTTCAACCGGGTCGAACCGGCGATGATTTCCGGCCCGGTCAACGGCGCAATCGCCACGTCGACCAGCCGGGCCAGTTCCGATCCCGGGTTCGAGCAAATGCCGATGGTGACGGCGCCCATCCGCCGCGCGGCCCGTACGGCCCCGAGCACGTAGGGTGTCCGTCCGCTGGCGGCGATTCCGACGAGCACGTCCGTGGCGCAGAAGCCGCGCGCGGCCAGATCGCGCGCTCCGGCCTCCGGGTCATCCTCGCTGGCCTCGGTCGAGCGCGCCAGCGCCGCCTCGCCCCCGGCGATGATCCCTTGCACCATCTCCGGCGGCACGCGGAACGTCGGCGGGCACTCGGAGGCGTCCAGCACTCCCAGCCGGCCGCTCGTGCCTGCCCCGATATAAAAAAGGCGGCCTCCGCGCGCGAGCCGGTCCACAATCAGATCCACGGCCTGGGCAATCCTGGGGATTTCGGCGGCGACGGCGGGAGCGACTTTGTGATCCTCGGCGTTGATGATGCGCAGGATTTCCTCGGTCGGACGGGCGTCAATTCCCTCGGAGACCGGGTTGCTTTGTTCGGTAAGGAGCTCGGCGAGCATGCCGCGGCTTCTAGGCCACTCCGGCCTGGCGCATGACGTCCATCGTGTAGCTGTAGCCCAGCCGCGCCCCATCCTCCGGCAACATCGTCTTCAACCCGCGTCCGAAGACTTCCGGACTGACGCCGTCCTGGTAGCCGATGCGCTTAAAAGCGCCGAAAAACGCTTTCCAGTCGATGGCCCCTTCACCGGGCATCAGGCGCTCGCTGTCGACGATCTTCTCCGGCGGCACGCCGGCCGGCGCGTCGGCCACCTGGACGTGGACGATCCCGTCTTTTCCCGCACGGTGGATGTCCTCGACCGTCGCTCCGGCATGCCGCCAGTGCCAGCTGTCGAGCAGCAGCCCGACGTTCGGCCCGCACTCTTTGGCGAACTCGAGCATCTCGTCCATCCGGTAGATGAACTCGTGCGGAAAGCGCTTGCGCAGATGGAGCGGCCCGAGGAACTCCAGACCCAGCCGCACCTTCTCCCGGCGGAGGATCTCGGCGCAGGCCGAAAAACGGTCTTTAAGGATCTTGCGCTGCTCGCTCTTGGGCAGCTCGCTCGAGGACATCACCCAGGTGGTCATCCGCGGGCAGCCGATCGCCTTCGCAAAGCGCGCCGCCTCGGGCAGCTTCGCCAAGCCTTCGCGAAACACCGCCTCGTCCTTGCGGAACTCGACCGGAAGCCCGACGACGGCCGGGCGCAGCTTCAGCCGCGCCAGCAGCGAGAGCGTGGCTTCGACGCCCTGACCCATCGCTGCGTTCAGATTGACGTCGACGCCGGGATAGCCGATCTTAGCCGCCAGCTCGGCAAACTCCGGCCACGACAGCCGCCCCCCGGCCACCAGGGTTCCGTTCAAGGAAACATACATGCGCCCCTTCATCTTACCGCGCCGCCCGCGCGATGCTACCATGAGCGGTAACGCCGCTCCGAGCCAGGAACCGATGAGACGCCAGATGGAGATCAGCGATCGCAAAGCCGGCGCCGAGACCGCGGTGATCCGAGTCGGCGGCCGGGTGATGCTCGGCGAGGAAAGCGCCGAGATCGAGACGCGCCTGGAGCAACTGCTGGCCAAAGGCGTCCGGAACTTCGTCTTCGATCTCGCCGGCGTCACGCACATCGACAGCACCGGCATCGGGCGCTTCATCGCCTGCCTGAACCGCGTCATGCAGGCCGGCGGGAAGATGCGCATGGCCGCCGCCAGCCCGGTGGTGCGCGACGCGTTTCGCGTCACGCGGCTGGACACCGTCTTCGAGTTCTTCCCGGACGTCGAATCCGCTTCGGCCGGCTTGTCCTAGCCGGTGCGGCGAGGCGGGCGTCTCTAGACGCTCTCCGGCTCCGGGTGCGCCCAGGGCTTGCGGTAGGGCCGACGGAGCCGCCGGTTCGCCTCCTCGTCGTTGACGACGCGCTGGGTCTTGGGGTCCCACGTGAGCGTGCGCCCGAGCTCGAGCGCGACGTTGCCCAGGATGCAGCAGGCTGTGGAGATGTAGCCCTCTTCGATATCGGCCACCGGCCGGCCGCGCGAGTCGATGGCGGTCAAAAAATCCTTCATGTGATAGCGGATCGCGGGCGCGACGTGCCGCTCGAGCGCCTCCTCGGTCTTGTCCTCCGGGTACTGCTCGAGCTCGTACGTCACGTCGCGGTGCACCGGCTGAGCGCCTTTTTCCATCGGGAGGAAGTCGTAGCGGAAGACGCTGGTCTTCAGCGTGCCCTTATCGCCGTAGAAGATCGCCGCCCAGGGATAATCCGGATCCGGCGGGTGTCCCCAGGAGCGGTGCTGCCAGACGACCTTGATGTCGTCGTAATCGAACGTCACCGTCTGCGTGTCGGTGATGTTGGCCTTGCTGTTTTTCTCCACCAGAATCCCGCCGGAGGAAGCGATGCGCCTCGGCCAGCCGAGCCCCAGCATCCACCGCACCATGTCGAACATGTGGATGCACATGTCGCCGACGATGCCGTTGCCGTACTCCATGAAAGCCCGCCAGCGGCGCGGGTGCACCAGGGCGTTGTAGGGGCGCATCGGCGCCGGGCCGGTCCACATCTCGTAATCGAGGTAATCGGGCGGGTCCGTGTCCGGCGGGTTCTCGCGCGCCCGCATATGGTAGTAGCAGCAGATTTCGACCAGCCCGATCCGGCCCAGTTTTCCTTCGCGGAGGAACCGGTCGCGCGCTTCCACCAGATGCGGCGTCGAGCGGCGCTGCGTGCCGACCTGAACCACTCGCTTGTACTTGCGCGCCGCCGCCAGCATCGCCTGCCCCTCGATGACATCGACGCTGATCGGCTTCTGCACATAGACGTCGGCGCCGGCTCGGACTGCTTCGATCATCGCCAGAGCGTGCCAGTGATCCGGCGTGGCGATCAGGACGATGTCGAGATCGCGCTCCTTGAGCATCTCCCGGTAGTCGCTGTAAGTGCGCGGCTTCTTGTGAGAGGCCTGGCGTTCGGCCACGATCTCAGCCGCCTTGGCGAGCATGATCTTGTCGACGTCGCACAGCGAGACGACTTCGACCGGGGCGACCTGGATCAGGCGCAACAGATCACACTTTCCGTACCAGCCCGATCCGATCAAGCCGACGCGCCTGGGCTTGTCCTGGGCGAAGGCGGCCGTCGCCAGGCCGCCGGCGGTGGCGCTCAAGAATCCGCGTCGATGCATGTGGCTGCTCCTCAGATGTTCTAAAGTACTAACAGCTTAGCCGAGCCGGCGGCGGGGTGCCACCGTCACCGGTCGCGGAAGCGCGCCGCCACGCGGTCGCCGGGATGGAGCTCGCGATCGGCCGCGAGCGCCACGGCTTCGCCCTCGTTCAGCCCGCGGAGCACCTCGGCGCGCGTGATGCTGGCCGCACCCAGCTCGACTCGGCGCCAGGCCAGCCGGTCGCCTTCGAGCACGAGCACGCCGTCCTCGCCCCCGCGGCGGCGCAAGGCCTCTTTCGGGATCGTCAGTGCGTTCTCGACCACGCGCGAGCGAATCTCGATATTGACGTTGGCGCCCGGAACCAGCTCCCCGTCGGGGTTCTCGATGACGCCGGAGACTTCGCCCACTTGCCGCGTTTCGAGCTTGACGATGCGCGTGGCCCGTTTCTGGACCACGCCTCGCCACTGCTTGCCCGGCAACGCGTCCCAGGTGATGACGATCGGCATCCCGACCCTCACCCGGCCGAGCTCCGGTTCGTCGACGTAAACGGCGACGCGCACCGTCTCGAGACGGCCGATC
>JBBIMZ010000106.1:0-9374 GCA_037444135.1 Solibacteraceae bacterium | reverse complement strand
ATATCGGAAGGCACGGCCGCCTCCAGGAAATCGAAGTAGACCTCGTAGCCGCTCGAGGCTTCGTTCTTCCCCTGCAAAGTGAGAGTGACCGAGTGGGTTCCGGCGGGCACTCCCTGCGCCAGCCGCCGGCGTGTGTTCACCGGTTCGGGCGCGGGCAGATACGTGTCCAGGTCCGGCAGCGGCTGTCCGTCGAGCACCACGCTCCAGCGGCCCCGGTTCGAGTACAGGCTCGTGCCCAGGTAAAGATCGTGCGCCGAGGCGGTCGTGTACTCGACCGTCACCGAATCACCAACGGCGCCGGTCATGCGGGCGAAGCCGCCGGAAAAGAAGCCGGACACCTGCCTCCAGGAAGTCCCCGCGTAGCGGCATGCCCGCGAAGCCTCCTCGATGCGCAGGCTGCCCGGCCCGGCCACTTTAAGCCACTGATTTTCGCCCTGAACCGTCCAGTTGGTGAAGGTGGCTTCCCACTCGGTGTCGGTGAAGGCGGCCCCGTCGGCCAGTTCGGGCGCGAAAGTCAGCCAGCACTGGCGGATCTGCGGAATCCCCAGCGCGGTGAAGTCCAGGGTGATCCGCCAGGTGGCGTCGGAGCTTCCGCCGGCTAGTTTCGCCGTAGCCGGGGTCAGCCGCAGCGTGCTCGTCTTGGACTCCGTGTACAGGGTGATCATGTTGCCGTCGCGCCCCGGACGCGCCGCCCGGACCGTGATCGCCGCCCCGTTCACCACGGCCTCGATCGCCTGCCCGGCGGCGAACGTGGTCCGGTTGATTTGATCGGCCAGCGCCGCTGCGACCTGTTCGGCCGTCTCGCCGCCCGTGGCGATGTAGTCGAAGGCGTAGTTCAGATACCAGAGCGTCACCCGGTCCCAGGGCTGAACGCCGGAAGCCACGACCGTGATCGTCGTCTGGGCTTTGGTGTACGTGCCCCCGACCTGCGTGGCGTGGTCGAACAACCGGATCTGCGCCGTCGTATTGTCGGGCCGGATGACTTCGAGAAACGGCCAGGAAATCGTGGGGTATTTGACGGAATCGAGCGGCTGGAGCCCCGCATAATGCACGTCGAACGTGAGCACGACCCCGTCAAAGTTCGTATCCGGCAAGTACTTGATCGACGGGTGTTCGTAAAAGTTGTCGGCTTCGTATAAAACGAGCACCGCAAAGTCGGCCGCATCCCGAAAGACACCGCTCACCTTGAAGCCGCTCTCGGTGGCCGAATGGACGGCCGCGGCGGCGCCCAGGTCGTCGAATCCACGGAGTTGAATCGTGCGGTGGGGCTGGAACTTGTGTATTCGCTCAGGCAAGGGTGGCCACCCAGTCGTATGCTAGCGCGCACGGCCGGACGGATCGGACGAACCGAAGCGGAAAACCGCCCCTACCTTACGGAAAACGCGCGGAAAATAATTATGCCGTTTCTTGTGACCGGCAAGTGGAGAGGGGCGGGACGGCGCCGGAGCGCCGCCCCTTGAGCTCACCACCGGAGCATCAGCGTCAGGTTCATCAGCGGCTGGCCGCCGAAGGAGGCCGTGCGCGGATCCGCCGTCAGCTTGCCGAACGTGCGCGGGTTCTGGAAGTCGACGGCATTCGTCGGCGGATTGAAGTTGTAGGTCTTGAACACGTTCTGCATGTCCCAGCGCAACTGGAGCAGATAACGTTCGGCGAACCGGAAATTCTTCTGCGCCGAGGCCTGGCTCCAGATCAGCGGCGTGCCGGTGACGATGTTCCGCCCGGAGTTGCCGATCAGGAACGAGCACCGGTCACGGTCCGCCTGCGTCGGGTTCGACGTCGGGCATCCCGGCCCGCCGGGGTAGGCGAAATGATTGATATCGATCACCGGGTTGATGTTTTGCAGATTGAACCGGTCTCCGCCGAGATCGCGCCAATTGTCGCGGATCTTGGGAGTCGTGACGATGTCCGGCCGCCGGTTGCCCGCAAACGTGGGGTAGTAATTGTACGGGCTGTTGGCGAAGGTGAAAGTGAGCGGATTGCCGCTTTCCATCGTCTGGATCCAGGAGATTTCATAGCCGCCGAATACCCAGCGCTTCCAGCCGCTCGAAAACCAACGCTTGCCCTGTCCCATCGGCAGCTCCCAGTTGACGACGCCGACGAAGCGATGGTTGCGGTCGTAGCTGGCGCGCGCCTTCTCGAGCGCCCGGTTCTGAATCGGCGCCACGCCGCTGCCGGCGTTGTCGGTGTCCTGACTGTTGATCGCCTTCGAGAAGGTGTAGAAGGTGTCGAAGAACAGGCCCCGCGAAAGGCGCCTTTCGAGCTTCACCGTTCCGGAGTGGAATGTCGAGTGGCCGAAATTCGACCGCATGCGGATGCTGCCCATATGCGGGTAGGGCCGGTAGTTCTGCGGTGCGGCGAAGACCTGGTTGCGGAGCGCGAGGTCGCGAACGGCGAAGTCGATCGGGAAGGTGTTCGCTTCCCAGCGTTCGATCAGACCCACCCCCGCCGACGCCTGATAGGAGAACTCCAGCAGATAATCCGGGACGAACTCGTACTGAATGTTGGCGTTCCAGTTCATCACGTACGGATTCCGCAGCGCCGGATCCCACCAGGCGGCTCCGCGCGCGCCGAAGTTCTGGCCGACGAACGGGCTGGTCAGGTTTGGCCGCACGTTGAATGCCGGAGGCCGGGTTCCGCGGCTGATCGGGTAAATGGGTGTCGGGTCGCCGGGCGCCGGCTCCTGATTGGCGATGGCGACGTATTCATCGAACTGGTCGCGCAACAGCGGGAACTTGACGTCGACCGTGTACAGGCCGAAACCGGCGCGGAACACCCACTTGCGCAGCGGATGCCACGCCAGGCCGAGGCGCGGCTGAAAGTTGTTGTTGTCGCGCGCGTTCAGCGGTGCCGTCGGGTGGACGAAGGCGCCTCTCCGGCCCGTGACGTCGTCGACGGCCGTCGGGTCGAAGTTGCTCATCAAACCGTACTTGGTGTTGTAAGGGCTCTCGTTGGTGTAGCGCAGCCCGATATTGGCTGTCAGCGTCGGCGTGATCTTCCAATCGTCCTGAATGTAGAAGCTGTGAATGGACGAGCGCGGCAACCAGCTCGTCAGCTCGGATTGAAACAGCGCCGAGGCCACGTAACCGGTCAGAAACCCGGCGAACGTGTTGCCTGTGCGCGGCATGGCCGCGCCGTTCGGCTGAAGCCCGGCGGTGACGCCGGCAAAGGAGAACTGCACCGGACGGGCGAAAATGGCCGAGTTCAGACGGAAGCGCAGCACTTCATAGCCGAACTTGATCGCGTGCGTGCCGCGGATCCAGCTTGTGTCGTTGCGGAACGAGAGCGTCTCGTGCGCCTGCCGCTGGGGCGTCGCCCCGGTGATCCCGTAGATCGAGTCGGCGCTGTCGCGGCTGCCGGAGCCGAACGCCGGCATCAGTTCCGCCGTGACGTTGGGAATCCCCAGCTTCTGCGCCCAGTTCTGATTGAAGGATGGGACGTCGGTGAGGCTGACCCGCCGCTGATATCCCGCGCGCGCGTCGTTGACCACCGTCGGGCTGATCACCCAGGTCCCGCCGAACGAGATGTTGCGGTTGTAAGACGGGCTCCAGTTGCCTTGCTGGTGGTCGAACTCGGGCCTGTCCTGGCGGATGTTGATCGGCCGCCCGAAGCCGCTGAACCGGTTCTCGGTGTGGCTCGCATAGAGGCGCAGGCCCGGTCCGAACTGATGGTCCAGGCGCGTGCTGAAGTCGTCGAAGAATACCTTGGCGAACTCGTCGGCCAGCAGGTTGCCCACCGGCCCGTTGGCGTTGAACGTGCCCGGGCGGTTCGGCGCCACCCACGGATCGAACTCCAGCACTTTGCGCGCCACCGGATCGAACCGGCTCAGCGGGATCTGGTTGTTCGGGAACGGATCGCGCTGCCAGACGCCCCCGGCCTGCCGCGTGGTGGCGGGGTCATAGATAGGGTTGGCGGCCACGCCGGGAAAGTTGAAGTTGCCCGCTTTCATCTCCGGCGTCGGCGTCGCGGCCTCCACCTGCGCCACTTTCTTCTCGTGCAGGCGCTGATAGCCGAAGAAAAAGAACGTCTTGTTGCGCCCGTCGTAAACCTTGGGCAGATAGACGGGACCGGAGACGTTGGCGTCCGGCATCATGAAGAACGTCGGCCAGCCGTTCGGCCGCCCCGGCGTCGGGTCCGAAGTGCGGAACTTGTCGAAAAACAACCGGTGCTGCATGCGGCGTGTCCGCCCGTAGAACGACGCCATGCCGTGGAAGTCATTCGTGCCGCTCTTTTTGACGACGCTGATGACGCCGCCGGCCGAATGGCCGTACTCGGCCGGTACGGCCGTCGTCAGGACTTTGATTTCGGCTACGGCGTTCTGGATCGGCTTGATCACGCCCGTGCCGCTCAACTGGTCGTTGGCCGTCACGCCGTCTTCGAACAGGCCGATCGCCCCGCTCCGCTGGCCGGCGATGCTGTAGCCGCCCAGACCGCCCCCGTAGGCGTAGCCCTGCGTGACCACGCCCGGAACCAGATGCAGCGTCGAGTTGATGTAGCGCTGGTAGAGCGGCATGTCGTAGACCACCGTGCCGCTGACCACCGTCCCCGTCGCCGAAGTCTCCGTTTCCAGCATCTGCGTCCGTTCGGTGACTTCGATCGCTTCAGTCACGGCGCCCACTTCCAGCGTCATATCCACGGCCAGCGTATCCCCGGTGCGCAGCTCCACATTCTCCCGGACGGCGCGCTTGAAGCCCGCTGCCTCGAACGTGACGCGGTACTGGCCCGGCTGAAGCGAAGGCACGCGGTAGATGCCTTCTTCGTTCGTCACGGCCGTAAAGGTGAAGTTAGTCGCCAGTTGCACCACTGTGACCGACACGTTCGGCACGATGGCGCCCGTCGGGTCGGTCACACGCCCGGTGATCGTGGACGTTCCGATCTGCCCCCACACCGGCACGACCGCCACCAACCACGAAACTAGAGCAAACCCTTTCCCCTTCATTCCGAACCCCCTGTCGTAGAAATGGCTCTCGGGAGATTATATGGTTGCCCGGAGGGCGTGTCAAGGCTATGGAACGATTTTAAGCGATTTTAACGAAGGAAACGAAGGTACAAGTGCCGGCGCCGCCTGCCCTGCGCCTTGCGGCCGGCGCTCCCCTACGCCAGGTTGACGATGGCTTCGGCGATCTGGCCGAGGTGCTTTCCGTCCGCCGACACATCCGCGGCGATGGCCAGGCGCGGGCTTGACGCCGGGCCGCTGCGGGCGGTCACGAGTCGGAAGGGGGCGGAGGCCCGCCCCTTGGCAGGGGCCTCGAGGCTCAACCGGGCCGGTTCGGCGCGCCAGCCTGCCGGCAGCACCAGCGTCACCTCGATCTTCATCGGCCTCCGCCGGTGATTCCGGACCCGGATTTCGGCCGCGGCGGACTCGCCTGCTTTGAGAAACATCTGGTACGGATAAATCCGGACCCACTGGGCATCCAGTCCGAAATCGCAGTCCGGATCCGCGATCAGCCTCCGGTAATAGTCGGCGTGCCGGTCGATCAACGCCTGGGTCGCCTGAATCATTTCGTCGGTGAGCGGGAACGGACGGCCATGGCCCGGCGCGATGACGTCCGGGCGATATTTGATGAGGTTGCGAATCGATTTCTGGTAGCTGTCGCTTTCGAAATAGTTGAGGAAGACCGGCCGGATGCGCATCGACCCGTCGGGCGTAGGCCGGTCAGGCGAGTACGAGTAGGCGTCCCCGGTGAAGCCCACGCGCCGGCCGTCGATGACGGTGAACAGCGCCATTTGGTGTTCGGCGTGCCCCGGATTGTGAGTCATCAGGAATTCATACTCCTCCCACTGGAAGGCTTCCTCATGGCGCAGGGCGCGGTCCACCTTGAGCGGCTCGGGGACGATACAGCCCAACCGGTCCCCGTTCGGCCTCTCGAAGACCTCCACCATGCTTTCGTAGCACCAGATCTTCGTGCCGTAACGTCGCTTCAGATGGTGGAAGCCGCAGTAATGGTCGTCGTTGGCGTGCGTCGGAATGGCGACGTCGATCGACTTCATCCCGAAGTGGGTCCGCAGGGCCCGGATGTTGTGCTCGAGGAAGCGCGCACGGTCGTTTACCGCCGTCACTTTCACCAGGTGCTCCGACAGCGGCTGGCTCGGAAACCCGTAGTCGATGAACATCGCCTTGCCGCTTTCGCTCAAGATGGCGTAGAAGGTGCAGGACGTGCGGTTGCTGACGATCAGGTGCGGGCTGTAGGCGAACGGAAGCGTCTCGGTCGTCGGCTCGGAGCCGGTCACAAAGCGGTGATACTCCGCCAGCGAGTTCATCGTTTCGCGGATCGCCGGCGCCGGGTACCGGAGCGGCCGGCCGTGGGACGGACACAGTAGCGTCGGCTTTTCCTCGAGGACGGCGTCCAGGGAGAACACGCTGGCGTCGAGTCCCTCGTAGTTGCCGTAGTGGTACTGGAGATCGTAAAGCGTGAGGATCTTGCCGGGGCTGTGCAGAAGATCCCCGCAGAAGGCCGCCTTCTCCCCGTCCACCTCCACAAAGAGTGTGACCGAGCCGAGCGTGTGTCCCGGCGTGGGCAATACGAGAATTCGCCGCTCGCCCCACCGGAATTCTTCGTAGTCGATCAACCGGGCCGCCACCGGCACGCTGGCGGTGAGCGAAAAGTAGTCGTTCCGCGTCTCGTAGCCTTCGTGGTAAACCCGCCGGTTGCGCCAGAAGTTCTCGACGTCCGCAAACAGATGATGCTCGTAGGCCGGTACGGCGATCGGAATCTTGCGCTCCACGGCGAGAGGATCCCCCTGACACTGGTCCCGGTGGTGATGCGTGTGCAAGATCCAATCCACGCGCGTGATGCCGAGCGGCGCCAGGTGATCCAGGATCTTGCCCGAGCCGAAATCGATCAGCACCGCACGCGCGCCATCCCGCACCAGATAGACGTTGCAGGTGTCTTCCAGCCAGTACAGGTTCTCCGACAGCTTCTTCAACTCGCCGGAGCCGGACCCGCCGGCGGCTCGCTGAGGCGGCGACGGCGTCATCGACGCGGCAGCACCCGCACCCAGGGCCAGCGCCCGTCCCGTGGCGCCGAAAAATCTCCGGCGTGAAAGATCCGACGCACCTGCGTTCATTCGACCCTCCCGCCTGGAATCATACCTCGGGCGCAACCTCAGTCCGGTTCCGAAACTGGTGAGCGCCGCGCGGCGAACGGCTCCGGCCCGCAGCCCCACAGCCGCCCTCCTGCCGAACAACCCCGTCTGGCGCCCCTCCAGTCGGCAAATTGGGCCATTCGATGGATTCATTTTGCCGCTTCCTCGGGCTCCGGTGCAAACTATTGGAGTATCTGGGTTTAATGAAGTCGTACTATTTTGTAAAGATTTTCCGGAGGGCTGAATGAGCACACCAGCGATCGATCCGAATCCGGCCGCTGATCTGGTCCAGATCGGCGACCCGGTCGAGGAAGTCATCCGGCGCCGCGTGGAGGAGGAGCGGGCTCGCCTGGAGCGCGAGATGAGCCTGGGACGCAGACAAGTGCATCACTTCAAGCGGCCTGTCGAGCGTCCGTTCACCAAGGACCAGCGGCCCCACACCACGCTGTTGTTCGGCGGTTTGACCTGGAAGCACGAAAAGCTCATCCACGGCGTGCTCGAAGGGTTGGGCTACAAGGCCGAAGCGCTGCCGACGCCCAATGTGGCGGCCTTCCAGACCGGTAAGGAGTACGGCAACAACGGCCAGTGCAATCCCACCTACTTCACCGTCGGCAATCTCGTGCAATACCTGCAAGGCCTCGAGGAGAAGGGCCTGAGCCGCCAGGAGATCATCGACAACTACGTCTTTTTCACCGCGGGCGCCTGCGGCCCTTGCCGTTTCGGCATGTACGAGGCCGAATACCGGCTGGCGCTCCGCAACGCCGGCTTTGACGGTTTCCGCGTGCTGCTGTTTCAGCAGTCCGGCGGCCTCAGCCAGTCCGACGCCGAGCAGGGCCTGGAGATGAACCTGGACTTCTTCCTGGGCATCCTCAACGCCCTCAATTGCGGCGACGTCCTCAACGAAGTGGCTTACGCCATCCGCCCGTTCGAGGTCCGCCCCGGCGAGACCGACCGGACGCTTGAGCAGATCATGGACTACATGCACGACGTTTTCGTCCGTCACCAGCCCTGGCGCGTCGGCGACAAGCTGGTGCGGTATCTGGGCGGCTTCAAAGACACGGCCGAGTACATCGGCAAGTTCCTCAAACAGATCGCCGGTGACGAGATCACCGCGCCGCTGGCGCGCTGCCGCGAGATGTTCGACCACATCGAAGTCGACCGGCTGCGCATCAAGCCCATCGTCAAGATCACCGGCGAGTTCTGGGCCCAGACGACGGAAGGGGACGGCAACTTCAACATGTTCCGGTTCCTCGAGCGCGAGGGCGCCCAGGTGCTCGTCGAGCCGGTCGGAACCTGGATTCTGTACATGATCCACCAGGTAGTTCAAAAGTACCGGGATCTCAAGGGGCTCGAGGAAGGCGCCGTGCTTCCGCCGCTGTGGCGCCTGGACAAGCGCGCCAAAATCGAGTGGAATTACCGGAATAAGATCGCTAAGCTCAAGCTCGCCGAAGCCGTCTTCCGGCGCGAATACCGCCGCCTGATCGAGGCCATGGGAGGTCTGGCGCACGATCTGGTCGATCAGTACGAGCTGCAACGGCTCGGGCACCCCTACTACAACTCGCGCGCCGGCGGCGGCGAGGGCCATCTCGAAGTGGCCAAGAACATTTACTACGCCAACAAGAACCTGGCTCACATGGTGCTCAGCCTCAAGCCGTTCGGATGCATGCCGTCGACGCAGTCCGACGGGGCCCAGGCCGCCGTCGTCGGCCATTACAAAGACATGATCTTCCTGCCCATCGAAACGTCCGGCGAGGGCGAGATCAACGCCCACAGCCGTGTGCAGATGGCGCTTGGCGAGGCTAAGGTGCGCGCCAAGCGCGAATTCCAGCAGGCGCTCGAGACGACCGGGCTTTCGCTCGCGGACTGCTACGCTTACGTCGACGCGCATCCGGAGATGAAGCGGCCTATGTACAAGGTCCCCAAGCGCGAAGGCGTCGTCGGCGTCGCCGCCAACATGGTCTATCACATCGCCGATCGCCGGAACCAGCGGGTCGACTGAAGCCATGAACAGAGACTTCCTGATCGGAATGGATGTCGGCTCGACCACCGTCAAAGCGGTGGTCACGGACGCGGCCACCGACGAGATTGTTTGGCAGGACTATCAGCGGCACGACACGAAGCAGCCCGAGAAGGTGCTCGAGTTCCTCCGGCGCTTCGAGTCGGAGATACCGGGGTTCGACCCGGCGAGCACCCGGATCTTCATCACGGGCTCGGGGGGCGCCACCATCGGCAAATACATCGGCGCCAAGTTCGTCCAGGAGGTCAACGCCGTCTCGCTGGCGGTCGAGAAG
>JBBIMZ010000105.1:0-9453 GCA_037444135.1 Solibacteraceae bacterium | reverse complement strand
ATCATCGAAAAGATGGGGCACCTGGACCGCGAAGACGCGGCCTTCCTGCTCGATGCGGCCACGTTTTACCGCGCGGTCGATCACGGCCTGCGCGTCTACTCCGGCCACGCGGAGGGGAACCTGCCCAAGACGCGCGCGCACCTCGAAGCCCTGCACCGCCTGGTGAGCCGCTGGACTCCCGAACACCTGCACGACCAGCCGCTCGACGTCGAGCTCGCTCAGATCCAGGCGCGGACTCGCGAATTCTTCGAGCGGCTGTTCGGCTGAGCGCTCGTTTATGATGAGGGTAGGATGCACCGCGCGGCAATCTGCGCCTTGCTGCTGGCTTCGGGGGCCGCGGCGCAGGTGATCGAGTTTGAGTCCGGCGGTCTGAAGTATCAGACCCTGACCAAGAGCGGCATCACGATCATGTTTGCCCACCTGCCGTCTCAGGTGCGCGAGTACTCGATCATTCAGGTGGCCGTCTCCAACGGCTCCAACCAGCCCTGGGTGGTGCGGCCGGAAGATTTCCGCTTCGAACTCAGCAATGGAACGGTGATTCAGGCGGTTCCGGCGCTCCAGGTGATCAACCAGCTCATCCGGCACGCCAGCGGCGACGACGTCATCAAGCTGGTGACCACCTACGAGATGGGTCTTTACGGGATGAACCGGATCCACTCGACCAACGGCTACGAGAAGCGGCGCCAGTCGGCGCTAGCCGTCGTTTCCTCGGCGCGGCTGAAAGCGGCGGCCGCGGCCTCGGCGATCGCGCTGGTCGAAACCCGGCTGGCGCCCGGCGAGACCACCGACGGCGCGGTCTTCTATCCCACCTTCGGCCGGCCGGTGGGCGAGTCGCGCTTGAAGGTCTATTCTTCCGGCCTGGTGTTCGAATTCGAGCCCACGACGCCGCAGTGGGCGTCGAAATGAGCCTGGCGCCTCACGGCTCGGCTTCTTCAGCGGCGAGCAGTGTCAGCTCAGCGGCTGCGACGGAGCGCTCTTTAACGGAGACTTTGACTGCCTCATCCTCGAACCGCTCGAGAAAGGCCGGATCGCGGTAGACGCCGGAGTCGATCTTGTCCCAGGCGAAAAGCAGGTAGTCGCCGGGAGGGACGCCCCGGAAGGAGAAGCGCCCGTTCTGGTCCGATGTCTGTCGCTGGAAAAGGTCTTCGCGGTGGCGCCGCTTCTCGTCAGGCACCAGCACGACGGCCGCCCCCGCGCGGGGCTTTTTCCCGGCGTCCAGGACGACGCCGTCCACCTGACCGCCGGCAGGGCTCACCAGCAGCTCGAGTGCGCCGGAGGAGCCGGACTGGATGGTGAGGCCGCCGGAGAGCACGTCCTGATCGGCCAGGCGAGCCGCCTTCAGATAGCTGCCCTCGGGCAGCCGGTAGAGGCGCACCGAATAGCGCCCGGGCGCCACATTCCGCAACTCGAACGTGCCATCCTCCTTGATGCGGGCGTCGGAGGAGCCGCCAAAGCGCAGATCCTCCGCCTCCGGTTCCAGATAGAGGCGCGCCTCATTGAGTTTCACGCTGCCGCCGCCCGGTTCGATGACCACGCGACCCTGGAGCGTCGCTCCGGGCGCCAGGACCAGCTCCAGACCCTCCACGTCGCTCGAGCCGACCTCGATCGCCTGGCGGGCGTACACCATATTGTCGCGGTCGCCCTGAAAGGCGCCCAAGACATACGAACCGGGACGCACGTTCGGGATCAGAAATTTGCCTGTGGCCGCCTCAGCCCGTTGGAACAGGCGGGACACCAGCCCGGATGAAACCTCCGAGCGCTGGATCAACGTGACGCCCACGTCCGGAACCGGCCGGCCGGTGGCGGCCGATACGACGCGCCCGCTGACGTTGACAGCCTGCACCGGCGAAAGCCGGAAATCGATTCCGCTGCGTTCTTCGCCGGCCTGGATTCGGATCGCCATAGCCTGGTCAGGATCGAGGACGCCGGGATAATAGGTCGTGGGATAACTCACCCCGGCGGCCGAGCGAGCAGGAGGCAGCAACGTCATGCCCATCCTGCCTCCTGGGTGCTCGGCGCTGACAAAGTAGCGGCCCGCCGCCAAGCCGAAGATACGATACTCTCCTCGGTCGTTCGTCGCCGCGCCGGGCCCGCCCGGCACCAGTTGGCGCTTGCCGCGCAGATAACGATACCGCAGCACCGAGACCTGGGCATAGGCCACGGGCTCGCCGTCCTCGTCGAGCACGCGGCCCGTAATCACCGCCGCCGGCTGAAGTCGGAGCACCATGCCCTTGACGTGCTCGCCGGCCGAAAGCGTCAGGTTGGAAGGGTTGCCGCCCGGGGGCAGGGCGTAGCCGTTGCGCTGCACCAGGACTTGATAGCGTCCCGGCGGCAGCTTCTCGATGAGGAACCGCCCGGCGGCGTCGGTAACCGCCCGCGCTCCCCCGCGGCCGATTTCCCGCCCAAACAGCGTCACGGAGGCCTTCCGGATGGGTGCCTGCGTCTTCGCATCCACGACCACGCCTTCGACCGCGCAGGTGTCTTCCTCAGCCGCGGGAGCTTCCTCGACTTTCACCGGCGCCCCCGGACCGCTCAGAGTCGTGCCAGTTACCTGGCTGTCGCCGGCAACCGCCGCCAGCAAACTCGCCCAGGCAACGAAGATTGACCGCATCGGCGCTCCTCGAACTTACAAACGAGCGGCAGGCGGAGCCGGTTACAACCTCGGGATCCCTACTGCAAACGCAATAGCAGCAAGCCGTTCGGGGCGAGTTCGATGCGTTCGCCTTCGCCCGTGAGCCGGCCGGGGTCGAGAGGCCGAACCGGGCCGCCGCCGGCGATTTCAGCCCTCCTGAGGCGTTCCAGAGCGCTCTCGGCGCCTCCCGGGCCATGGTGCCGTCAGTGATGACGGCACTCGGCCGGGCCCCGACGAAGTCCCACTCCAGCGGAGGCTCCTGCGGCGGCCGAACCGAAACCGAAAGCTTCCCGTATCTGAACTCCATGCCGACGACATAGTTGGCGAAGTTCTCCGTAGTGAACATCGGCGTCAGGATGTTATGCAGAATCATGATTCCGCCGGGCCCGACGCGGCGGCGCGTCCATGCGACCAGTAGTCGTTGGGGCGGAGGTTGCCCTGGTCGTCGACGATGCGGGCCCACCGGTGAACTCCTCGGTGCTCTGACGGAGCTCGTGGTTGGAAAAGTACGGCGCCGTCTTCATCCCGTGGCGATAGATCGTCGCGATGACCTGGTCCATCTTCTTCATTTCCGCGGGCGGGTACGGCGGGTAGCTGCCGTCGCGCCAGAACAGACCGTCGCGGTGAACGTCGCCGTCGTTGTGCAAGTGCATCGTCACGATGCCGTCCTCGGCGTTCTTGCGAATTTGGTTTTCCGAGACCCGGGCGCCTTTGTTGACGGCGTCAGATCGTGCTCGAAAGTGTAATAGGGGGTGAAGTTCAGCCGCAATTATAATGGACACGGATCGGGGAGGCGGAACGGCGAATGAACTGGGCACGACATCTGGTTTGGTTGGCGGCTGCGGCGGCCGGGGGGCAAACACCCGGCTCGGCGCCGGTGGGTGCGATCCTGGCTTGGTACGGGGATCCGGCGGCCCTGCCAGCGGAATGGCGGCTCTGCGACGGAGCGCTGGTCAGCGACCCGGAATCGCCGCTGGCCGGCCACCGGCGTCCGGACCTGCGGCGGCGCGTCCTGCGGGGCGCCGCCAGGAGCGCACCGGGCGAAGGCGCCGGCGAAACGGGTGGCCAGGACGAGGCGCCTGCGCATTCGCACCCCTTCAGCGCCGCAACGAACAACGTCTGGTTCGGTTCGGAGAGCGTGGTGGGATGGCGCAAGACCGAGACGCTCCATGAAAAGGCGCGGCGGGGCAAACCTAAGGCGGTCGCCGCGCTGACGGTTCCGACCGACGCCTCCGGCCGCGGACCCTGGCCGAGCCACGGGCACATGGCGGGCAGCGCTTCCTTCTCCGGCGCCACGGCCAACGCCGGAGCGCATGACAACCGCCCGCGCTTTGTTTCGCTGCATTTCATCATCCGGATCAAGTAGTGTGCGGATCGCCATCTACTACGCCGGCAAGCCGCGCGACCGGCACGCCAATGCGCTGGCCGAGGAGTACGTCAAGCGCTGCCGGCGCTGGGCGCGCTGCGAGATGAGGGAGGTCGATCCGCGGCGTGGCGAGACGCCGGCGAAGGCGTCGAAAGAAATCCGGATCGCGCTCGATCCTGCCGGGCGCCCGCTGGGGACCTCGGCCTTCGTGGCGCTGATGCGCCGGACGGAGCGCGACGGCCGCGATCTGACTTTCCTGGTCGGCGGCGCCGACGGGCTGCCGGCGGCCTGGCGCGAGAGCGCGGACTTGCTCGTATCGCTGTCGCCGCTGACGCTGCCGCACGAGCTGGCGCGAGTGATCCTGGCCGAGCAGATCTACCGCGCGCTGGCGACGCTGCGCGGGCATCCCTACCCGCGGTGATCGATCGAAGGGGAAACTCCACTGAACCGATTTTTCAATGGATTACAATCCACGCCGACTCTCCGCTTGACCGGAGCGCGAAATTGATCGATAATCGGCGGCTGGATCGATGCCGAGCCTCATTCTGCTTGCGATTCTGTGCTTCGCCGCCACCGCGCCGGCCCGCGCCGAACGTCTTGATCTGGCGCCGTTCGCGCGCCCTTGCTGCTCCCAGGACGACTACCGGCTCCAGACCGCCTTTGACTACCGCCACCCGCGGGGTGTCGTGCAAGCGCCCGACGGGCGCTATATCTACGGCCTCCAGTGGGCCGAAGAGCGCGACTTGTTTGAAATCGCGGTCGAATTCCGCTCTCCGTACGAAGCCCGGAACGCCGGCGTCCAATATTGGTTCTCGAACTGGCCGCACAGTCCGCCGCGCATGCCGACGATCGAGGATCCGGTGGATGACCCCTGGCAAGGACGCTGGCTGACGGCAAAGACGGAAGTGTTGTGCCGGGAGCGGCGTTGCCGGTTCACTTTCCTGCCGCTCGAACCGGCCGAGAACGAACGGGCGCCGAACCTGCCCGGCGTGCGCTACCGGCGAACGGTGAAGTTTCGCCTGGTGTTCCCCCCGGGGGCGCGGCCGGACGTCGAGTCCGTGCAGGTATTCAGCGAGACGACGCTGCGCCCCGTGACGCTGCTGGTCGAAGCGCCCGGCAAGCCGGGCTTCACCGCCTATAACGGCGCCATCCGGCAAGTGACGCCGGCGGCTCAAGGGACGCGGATTGCGGTCGACGTGGCGGAGCCGAAGCCGCCCGGCTCGCTCGATATCACCGTGATCGAGGTTCACAACGGCGACAAGTCGTTCGCTTTCGCTCCGGCGGACGTCGCCCGGGGCGGCATGTACGTTCCCGACTGCGAAGCCTTCATCCGGCTCGAGGGCGACCGGGCGAGCCGGGAATCGGCGGTGAACAAAGGAGCGCGCATTCGCGAACGGCTGGCGCTCAAAGCCGAGCAGACCTACGAGCGGGCCAGCCGGGAGATTCCCCCGCTCGACCCGGTCGAGCGGCAGGGTGGGCGGCTGTACCTTCCCTTGGCGGCGGACTCGAGCTGGCAGAAGTTCGCCTTCGAATGGGGCGGCAACATCGCCATCAGCAAGCGCGGGACGAAAGCTTACGGGCGCGAGCTGGAGCGGCTGACCTGGCCCGGCGATCGCATCTCGTGGCGGATCGGTACGGGCAAGTCGCCCGGCTTCCGACCGCGCGCGGAGGATTCGACGCTCGCGATGCTCGAGGATCACCTGCCGGTGGCGATCGCGCGCTGGTCGGCCGGCACGGTCGACTATGAAGAGGAGGCTTTTGCGGCGCTGTTGGACGGGCCGCTCGATCCCGAGGATCCGGCGCGCAGCGAGCAGACGCCGGCGGTGCTGATGGTGAGGATTGTGGCCCGGAACCGTTCCGCCGCGGCCGAGGAGGCCCATCTCTGGCTCGGCATGGATCCCGAGGAGCCGCTCGCCTTTGACGGGACGCTGCTCACGGCCGGCGAAGGCCGCTGGGTCCGCGCCGCGGTCCACGCTCCGCCGGGCGCCCGCCCGCAGGTCGAGGGCGCCCAACTCCACCTCGTCGAGCGGCTGCCCTCGCGCCAGGAGAGCATCACTTATTTGGCGCTGCCCTTCATTCCCGGACTCACCGCCGCCGAGCGCCGACGCCTCGCCGCCCTGGACTACGCCGCCGAACGCAGCCGCGTGACCGACTACTGGCGCAGGATCGTGGCGAGCGGCATGCCGTTCGAGGTTCCCGAGCCGCGGTTCAACAGCTTCGCCAAGGGTTTGCCGGCCCGCATCCGGATCTCGGTGACGAAGGACCCCAAGAGCGGCATTTATATCGTCCCGGCGGCCAGTTACAACTACCGGATGTTCGCCAACGAAGCCAGCTTCCAGGCGCAACTGCTCGATCTGGCCGGCCGCCACGACGTCGCGCGCAAGTACCTCGACGGGCTTGTGGCCCTGCAAGGCTCGAAGCCATTCGCCGGAACTTACACCGGCGATCAGAAGGCGGTGTATCACGGCGCGCGCATCGACGACGAATACGATTACACGGCGAGTGAATACAATCTCGATCACGGCACGGTGCTCTGGACGCTGGCGGAGCATTACTTCATCACCCGCGACCGCGACTGGCTGCGGCGTGTCGCGCCGAGCATGAAGCGCGCGGCCGACTGGATCGCCGACCAACGCAGGCTGACTCAGGTTCCGGTGGAGGGCGAGCCGTGCCCGGAATACGGCCTGCTGCCGGCCGGGCACCTGGAGGACAATCGCGACTGGGGCCACTGGTTCTCGGTGAACGCCTACGCCAGTCTGGGGCTGACCGCCCTGGCGCAGGCTCTGGCCGACGCGGGCGATCCGGACGCGGCGCGCTACCGCAAGGAAGCCGAGCTCTACCGGGCCGACCTGCGCCGGGCCGTGCAGCGCGCCTACGGCTCCGGTGATCCGGCTGCGCGACAACACCTGGGCGCCGTACGTACCGACGCGGGTCCACCAGCGCATCCGGCTGTTCGGGCCGGTCCGCGTCGCTTTTTATTCGAGATACCCTGGGAACGTCTTGCCGACTTACAGACTGTCGGCGACGCGCGAGTTACTCTACGGCCCGCTGATCCTGGTGGATACCGGCATTTGTGACGCCGCAGAGCCGCTGGCGCGCTGGGTGATCGACGACTGGGAAGACAACGCGACGATGTCGGAGCCGCTCGGCTTGCACGTGCACGGCTGGGTGGATGAGGAGTACTGGTTCAGCCGCGGCGGCATGGTCTTCCAGGCGAACCTGCAAAACCCGATCCGGGCTTACGTGCGCCGGGGCGAGGCGCGGGCGGCGATTCGCAGCCTCTACAACAACTTTGTGGCGTGCTATTATCCGTCGGTCAACGTCTTCACCGAAGAATACCGCCAGTGGCGTTCGCCGAGCGGCCCTTTTTACAAGACGCCCGACGAGGCCAAGTTCGTCCACCGGCTCCGCGACCTGCTGGTGACCGAGTACGGCGAGGATCTGCTCCTGGCCGCGGCCACGCCCGAGCGCTGGCTGGCGCCGGGCCGGGAAATCCGCGTCACTTCCGCGCCGCCGCCCTTCGGGCCGCTCAGCGACACCCTCCGCGGCGGCGAGGCGGAGGAGCGCGGCTCCGTCGAATTGCCGCCGCGGACCTCATACCGCGACGCCTGGCTGACGATCCGCCTGCCAGGCGGAGCCAAGATCGCTTCCGTGAGCATCAACGGCAGTCCGTGGAGCGACGTCGACGAGGCGCGCTCGCGGATCCGGCTGCCCAAACTTCCGGGGCGGCTCGATATCGTAGTGAAGACCCGGTGACAGAGATGACGCGACGCAGTTTTCAACAAGTGCTGGCCGCCGCCGCGGCGGCGACCCGGCTTTCCCGCGGCGCTGCCGAACCGAGAGCGATCGCCGAATTCGGGGCTTCGCAACGCGCCTTCACCCTGGGGAATGCGCGTTTCCGGAAGCGGCTGCGCCTGGCGCCGTCCGGCAGACTGGAACAGGACTTTCTGGGGCTGGTCGGGGGCCGGAACTGGGCCTCGCCCGCGAGCCGCTGGAGCTGTGGATTCCATGTGCGCACCAGTCCGCCCTCCGGCGGCCCGGACCTGGTGTTCGGGCTCGCCGAGCCAGCCCGCGTCAAGTTCGTGCGCCACCAGATCGAAGGCGATCCCGCCACGGCGCTCGAGCTGAAGCTCGTCTTCGAAGAGCCCGCCCGCAAGCTCGAATACACGCTGCATCTCCGCGCCTTCGCCGAAGCCGACGTGATCGAGCAATGGCTGGAAGTGCGCAACGACGGGAGCCAGCCTCTCGCGGGGCTCGATCGCTTCGATCCGTTGCTGGCGCCGCTGGCCGTCGCCGCCCGTGAAGCCTGCACTCTGTACTACGTCCAGGGCGAACGCTATGTGTTCGGCCGCAGCGGGGAACACATTCAGCCTTACGGGCCTTACCACGTCTGCCGCCTGGGGCTTCCCGCCGGCAACAGCTTTACGCTTTCGAGCCGCCAGGACTCCGCGCTGCGGCGCCGCCCGAGCTCGACGGCCGAGTTCATCAACTGGTTCTCGCTGGAGTTGGCGCCGGGAGGCGACGGCTTGTTCGGCGGGGTCGAATGGTCGGGATTGTGGTTTATTCACTTCGCGCGCACTTCGAGCGAGCTGATCCTGCAAGGCGGAGTCGACCAGTGCCGGCACGACCTCGCTCCGGGGCGCAGCATCACCTCGCCGAGGGTGTTCTACGGCTGCTATCGCGGAGACGTGGACGCCGGCATCCATCAGATGCACCGCTACCTGCGGGCTCACGTCATGCCGCCCGACCCGGATGAGAACTTCCCGTGGGCCTGCTACAACACCTGGTACAACTGGAACATCGAGCTGCGCGAGGAAGCGCTCCGCCAGGAGGCGGAGCTCGCGGCCGAACTGGGGCTCGAGTGCTTCTATCTCGACGCCGGCTGGTACGAGGGCTCGCCGGCCAGGCGCGCCAGCTTCGGCATCGGGCTGGGAACCTGGACCGAGAACCGCGAAAAGTTTCCCTCGGGCATTGCCGCTTTCGCCGATTACGTCCACTCGCTGGGGATGAAGTTCGGCGTGTGGGTGGAGCCTGAGCGGGTGGACCTCTCGCTGGTCGATCAGCCCGGCAGCGCCATTCGCCAGTCGTGGCTGGCGGCTTCGGACGCGCCCGAAGCCGCCGCTCGCGGCGGTACGAGCCTGTTGTGTTTCGGCAATCCGGAAGTGGTGGCCTGGGCCAAGGAGACGCTGGAGCGTGTCGTCGCCGCGTACAAGGTCGAGTGGCTCAAATGGGACCACAACATGTACTTCATCTGCACGCGCGGCGACCACGGCCATCAAGCCGGCGACGGCAATTTCGCGCACATTCACGGTGTCTACGAGGTGATGGACCACCTGCGGCGCCGGTTTCCGCGCCTGGTGATCGAAAACTGCGCGGCCGCCGGGTCCCGCCCGGCCGGGGGGTGCATCCCGAATCCGACCACCCCGGGGAACCCCGCCGCCCCAGACCCGGTACC